>NZ_JALW01000050.1:0-67144 GCF_000710795.1 Enterobacter sp. T1-1
GGTGGTCCCACCTGACCCCATGCCGAACTCAGAAGTGAAACGCCGTAGCGCCGATGGTAGTGTGGGGTCTCCCCATGTGAGAGTAGGGAACTGCCAGGCATCAAACAAGTGAAAAGGCCATCCGAAAGGATGGCCTTTTTGCATTTCTACACGGCACACAGCGTAGGCCGGGTAAGACGAAGCCGCCACCCGGCATAACAAACGACTAGTGAATCACCTGTGACAGGAATGCTTGCGTGCGTTCTGACTTCGGATGCGCAAAGAACTCATCCGGTGGCGCCTGTTCAACAATCTCTCCGCGATCCATAAAGATCACCCTATCAGCCACGGTCCTGGCGAACCCCATCTCGTGAGTCACGCACAGCATAGTCATTCCGGATTGCGCCAGTCCAATCATGGTATCCAGAACTTCTTTCACCATTTCAGGATCCAGCGCTGAAGTTGGCTCATCAAAAAGCATAATTTTGGGCTTCATGCACAGTGAACGGGCGATAGCCACACGCTGCTGCTGGCCACCCGATATCTGGCCTGGAAATTTATTGGCGTGCTCAGCAATACGTACACGTTCCAGATAGTGCATCGCTAACGCTTCAGCTTCCTTTTTTGGCATTTTGCGCACCCAAATCGGCGCAAGCGTACAGTTCTGCAGCACCGTCAGATGGGGGAACAGGTTAAAGTGCTGAAACACCATCCCGACTTCCTGACGCACGCGTTCGATGTTGCGAATGTCTTCATTCAGTTCAATACCATCAACAACAATACGCCCCTGCTGATGCTCCTCAAGGTGATTGATGCAGCGAATGGTTGTCGATTTCCCGGACCCGGAAGGGCCGCAAAGGACAATGCGTTCGCCCTGCTTGACCTTAAGATTGATATCTTTCAGGACGTGAAATTGCCCGTACCATTTATTCACGTTTTCCAGCGTAATCATCGCGTCGGCGGGTGTCATAGTTATTTGGCTCATAATTTCCTCAGTGCGGTGTACGCCCGGTGTTAAAGCGCTTTTCCAGATGCTGGCTATAGCGCGACATGCTAAAACAAAAGATCCAGTAGATCAGAGCAGCAAAGACATATCCTTCGGTGGACATGCCAAGCCAGACAGGGTCAACCGTTGCCTGTTGCACGCTGCTAAAGAGATCGAACAATCCGATAATGATCACGAGGCTGGTATCTTTGAAGAGGGCGATGATCGTATTCACCAGCCCGGGGATAACCAGCTTGAGTGCCTGCGGAAGTATCACCAGCCCCTGTGTTTTCCAGTAACCGAGCGCCAGTGATTCCGCAGCCTCATACTGCCCTTTAGGCAATGCCTGCAGACCGCCACGCACCACTTCCGCAACGTAGGCTGACTGGAACAGAATGACTCCTACCAGGGCACGGATCAGTTTGTCTATCGTCGTGCCTTCTGCCATAAACAATGGCAGCATGACCGAAGACATAAAGAGGACGGTAATAAGCGGTACACCGCGCCAGAACTCAATGAAAATAACCGAGAGCACACGGACAACGGGCATTTTTGAGCGACGGCCAAGCGCCAGTAAAATGCCCCACGGCAGTGCGCCAGCGATCCCAACAGAAGCAATAATCAGCGTCAGCGTTAAGCCGCCCCATTGTCGGGTTTCCACGCGTTCCAGCCCCAGGAAACCACCGTACAACAGCACCCACACAACAATCGGATACACCACCGCCCAGCAGGCGATGTACCGTCCGCGTTGCGGCAGCCTTTTCCAGAACATCACGGCGATGGAGAGCAGCCCAATAACCAGCGCCAGATTGATTCGCCAGCGTTGTTCGTGCGGATACAATCCATACATGAACTGACCAAAACGCTCGTGGATAAACACCCAGCAAGCGCCAGCTTTTGTACAATCTGCCCGGGTTGAACCGACCCAGTTAGCCTGCAAGAAAGCCCAGTTAATGAGTGGCGGGATCAACTCCCACATCAGCCACAGACAAATTATTGTCAGCAGACTGTTACCCCAGCTGGAGAACAGATTCTTACGCGCCCAGAGAATAAAACGCCCACCTGTCGGGTTGGCAGGACGCGAAGAGTGCGACAGTATCGCTTTTGTCATCATAGTTCCTTAGCGCTCAACCAGTGCAATACGGCGGTTATACAGGTTCATCAGCAACGAGATCGCCAGGCTGATAATCAGATAGACGGACATAGTGATGGCAATGGTTTCAATGGCCTGTCCTGTCTGGTTAAGCACGGTTCCGGCGAACAGTGACACCATATCCGGGTAGCCAATAGCGGCTGCCAGCGACGAGTTTTTGACAATATTGAGGTACTGGCTGGTCAGGGGCGGAATGATGACCCGTAACGCCTGTGGAATAATGACCTGTCGAAGCGTTACCGTATGAGGTAACCCCAGAGAGCGTGCTGCCTCATGCTGTCCATGCGGGACTGCCTGGATCCCCGCCCGAATGATTTCGGCGATAAACGCAGACGTATAAATGGAAAGGGCCAGGGTCAGGGCCGCCAGTTCAGGAATTAACACCATCCCGCCCTGGAAGTTAAAGCCCCGCAAATGTGGGACATCCCAGTGTAACGCGGCACCAAAAAGCCAGTGTGTCAGGAGCGGCAGACCGATAATCAAAAGCGCCGCAATTGGCCATGTCTTGCGAAGCTGCCCGGTTTTGATCTGATGTTTGCGGTTATAGCGAAATAGCCCGGCAGAGAGGGCGAGCGCGATGATAATCGCGGCGATAAAAGCATATATCCCTCCTGCGAGTTCAGGAGAAGGAATATAGAGCCCACGGTTGCTCAGGAAAAATAGATCGAAGGCATCGACAGCCTGACGTGGGCCCGGAAGGTTACGCAGCACGGCGAAATACCAGAAAAAAATCTGCAGCAGCGGCGGGATATTACGGAACGTCTCAATGTAAATGGTGGACAGCTTTCGCAGCAGCCAGTTATCTGACAGGCGAGCGAGGCCAATAAAAAAGCCCAGTATGGAGGCGAAAACAATACACAGCGCGGAGACCAGCAGTGTATTGAGTAAACCGACGAGGAACACGCGGCCGTAGGTATCGCCTTCCTGATAGTCAATAAGATGCTGAACAATGCCAAAACCCGCACTGCGATCCAGAAAAGCAAAGCCGGAGGTAATACCGCGATTATTCAGGTTGGTAACCGTGTTATGAATTAAATAAATGGCGATAAGAACAACCGCAAGAATGGCAATAATCTGGAATAGCCAGGCGCGGACCGCGGGATGAGAAAAGGATAACGATCCTTTTACGGGGGAGCGGCGATGGAACATAAAGAAACCTCGGTAACCATGACTCTGGAGTGGGCACTGCGTTCACAGTGCCCGTTACAGCAAAGACTTAACGTACTGGCGGTGCGTACTGAATACCGCCGTTATTCCAGAGATTGTTCTGGCCGCGTTTGATCTTCAGCGGGCTTTCCGATCCCACGTTGCGCTCAAAGATCTCAGCGTAGTTGCCCACCTGTTTAATGATGTGGTACGCCCACTTGTTATCCAGCTTCAGATCCTTGCCAAAATCGCCTTCTGTGCCCAGCAGGTGTGCCATATCCGGGGTTGAGGGTTTGGCAGCTTTCTCATCGACGTTTTTCGAGCTGATACCCATCTCTTCTGCATTTAACATGGCGAACAGGGTCCAGCGAACGATAGAGAACCAGTCTTCGTCGCCACGGCGAACGACGGGTCCAAGGGGTTCTTTGGAGATGACTTCAGGCAGGACGATCCACTCTGCCGGGTTACTCAGCTTAATACGCAGCGCGTAGAGCTGTGACTGGTCAGACGCCAGCGTATCGCAACGGCCAGATTCCAGCGCTTTGGCTGATTCATCAGAGCGATCGAATGTCACCGGGGTATACTTCATATTATTCGCTTTGAAATAATCGGCGACGTTAAGCTCGGTATCGGTACCGGCCTGAATACACACGGTCGCACCGTCCAGCTCTTTGGCGCTTTTCAGGCCCGCTTTATTGTGGGTAAGGAAACCGATGCCGTCATAATAGGTGACACCGGTGAATGACATCCCCATGCCTGCATCACGGGAGGAGGTCCAGGTGGTATTACGGGAGAGCATGTCCACTTCGCCGGACTGCAGCGCGGTGAAACGTTCTTTGGCCGTCAGCGGGGTATATTTTACTTTGCTGTCATCACCGAAAACGGCAGCGGCGACGCCCCGGCAGACGTCAACATCGATACCGGTAAATTTGCCGTTAGCATCGGCATAAGAGAAGCCAGGCAAACCGTCGCTGATACCGCACTGAACAAAACCTTTCTTTTTCACGGCATCCAGCGTTGTGCCCGCATGGGCCTGACCCGCAACAGCAAACAACATACCCGCAGCGGCCAGGCTGGCTATCATCGTCTTTTTCATAATGCATCCTGTGTGGCTAAATTTATCGTTATTTAGGTGTTTTAAACACTTTTACCCATCTGTGGCGTTGGCCGACGTTTATATAGCAAACGTAATGCCAGGTTTCGCGCTCGATGAAATAAGCGATAAGTGAACGCTTAATGCTGAGTGTAGACAGGCTTAAATAAAAGGAGCGCCCCGAAACGGTGCGAAATTACAACCTGTGCCACAAATCGGAGCAAAACTTTTAAGGAGGGTCAGAAAAAAAGAAGAGATAGTTTCCAGAGTGAATATTGGCCGGGTATTCAATAATATGAATGGGTGAAAATCATCAAAACTGAATACAAAATTAAAAGGGGAAGTGAAAAAGAGGTGACAGGTTTCTGGCTAAAATTAATGGTGTGAATAAATACTGTCTTTTTTTTACTGATTTGATATTACTGCACTCATTCAAAGCAAAAGCGCGGCCAGAGCCGCGCTTTCTGAACAGATGTTATCGGGTCAGGGCAACAATACCCAGCGTCAACCCCGCCACCGCGGCAGCACCACCAGCGATAGCACCTGCTGTTTCCCAGTTATCCTGAGTGGTACCTTTCATACAGGTATTGGTATGAACCAGTCGGCCCTGATCGTCGTATACCGGTACACATGGAGAGTCGTGCGCGCATCCAGCCAGCAGCGCAGCGAGTAGTGCAACGGAAATGAATCTTTTCATGATGTTACCTCAGTATTATTTCGCGTCCGCTATAAAGCCAGGAGGGCTATTAACGAACTGGAGGTTATTTTACCACCGGGATAAGCCCACGTTACACGAGGAATAATCTCAAATTATGTTGTTTGTAAACATCGTGGAGAAAAGCGTTTCGTCAGAACGAATTAATGGAGAAATTATGGAGTAACAACGTGGCGTTCTTACTTAATGCAAACTGACTCTTTTTAACACTGCGATCTTAATACACTGTTTATCTTAAAATAAAAAAGGCACCAGAGGTGCCTTTCAGGTATTCATTACTCTTTATGGCGCGTAAAGCGTCGCCGGACGACCACAAAGAAAACGGGCACGAAGAAGATAGCCAAAAGCGTTGCGGAAAGCATGCCCCCCATTACCCCTGTCCCGACCGCGTTTTGCGCACCGCTCCCGGCGCCATGGCTGATTACCAGCGGCATGACGCCAAGAATAAAGGCGAGCGAGGTCATCAGGATCGGTCGAAGGCGCATTCTCGATGCTTCCAGCGTGGCTTCAATGATGCCTTTACCCTCTTTTTCCATCAGATCTTTGGCAAACTCAACGATCAGAATGGCGTTTTTAGCCGACAAACCAATCGTTGTCAGCAAACCCACCTGGAAATAGACGTCATTGTTTAAGCCACGTAACGCTGCTGCAACCAGCGCCCCAATGACTCCCAGCGGAACCACCAGCATCACTGAGAAGGGAATGGACCAGCTTTCGTAAAGAGCAGCCAGACAAAGGAACACCACAATAAGTGAAATAGCGTACAACGCAGGCGCCTGATTTCCGGAAAGTCGCTCCTGATAAGACATTCCTGTCCAGTCATACCCGATGCCGGAAGGCAGTTTTGCAGCAAGACTCTCCATCAGCGCCATGGCCTCACCAGTACTTTTCCCGGGTGCGGACTCACCGATGATCTCCATGGATGGCATCCCGTTATAGCGCTCCAGGCGAGGTGAACCGTACACCCAGTGCGAGGTGCTAAAGGCGGAGAAAGGAACCATCTCACCATTTGCGCTGCGTACATACAGGTTGCTGATGTCACCAGGCAGCATACGGAAGCGCGCATCGGCCTGGACATAGACTTTTTTCACGCGGCCATGATCGATAAAGTCATTTACATAAGTTCCACCCAGGGCCGTTGAGATGGTCTGGTTGACATCAGAAAGACTGATGCCCAGCGCCTGAGCCTTCTCCTGGTCGACATCCAGTTTAAACTGCGGGGTATCTTCCAGACCATTTGGCCGCACGCGCACCAGCATGTCAGGGTGCGCTTTCACCATTCCGAGCAGCTCATTCCGCGCCTGCGTCAGCGAGGTATGCCCCAGGTTTGCCTGATCAATCAATTCGAAGTCGAAGCCCGTTGCGGTTCCCAGTTCGATAATCGCAGGCAGGTTAAACGGAAATACGAGCCCATCTTTTATCTGACTGAAGGCTTTTGTCGCGCGGCCAACAATCGCCTCAACGCTATTTTCCGCCCCCGGTCGTGCATCCCAGGGCTTCAGGCTAATGAAGGCAATACCGGCGTTCTGGCCCTGGCCGCTAAAACTAAAGCCATTAACGGTAAAGACAGATTCAACATTGGCCTTCTCGTTTTTCAGATAATAGTTCTGGACCTGATCGAGGACCTGCTGCGTACGCGTCTGGGTCGCACCGGCCGGAAGTTGCACCATCGTCATAAATACCCCCTGGTCCTCTTCGGGCAGGAAGGAGGTGGGCAAGCGCAGGAATAGCACCGCCATACCACCCACAATGATGATGTACACCACCAGGTAGCGTCCGGTCTTGCGTAAAATGCCGCTCACGCTGTTGCTGTAGTGCTCCACGCTGCGGTCAAAAAGCGCATTAAACCAGCCAAAGAAACCGCCTTTCTTTTCGTGGTGATCGCCGGATACCGGTTTAAGCAGGGTTGCGCACAGCGCGGGGGTCAGGATCAGGGCGACCAATACGGAGAGCGCCATTGCCGAAACGATGGTCAGCGAAAACTGCCGATAGATGGCCCCGGTCGAGCCACCGAAAAATGCCATCGGGATAAAGACCGCCGACAGCACCATGGCTATACCCACCAGTGCGCCCTGAATCTGTTCCATCGACTTCTGCGTCGCCTCTTTCGGCGGCAGTTTGTCTTCTACCATCACGCGTTCGACGTTCTCAACGACCACGATGGCATCATCAACCAGCAAGCCTATTGCCAGCACCATCCCGAACATCGTCAGGGTATTGATGGAGAACCCGAACGCCGCCAGCACCGCGAAGGTACCCAGCAAAACAACCGGCACCGCGATAGTGGGGATAAGCGTCGCGCGCAGGTTTTGCAGGAACAGATACATCACCAGGAAGACGAGAATGATCGCTTCAAACAGGGTTTTTACCACTTCGTGAATAGAGATCTTCACAAACGGCGTGGTGTCGTACGGATAAACCACCTTCAGACCCTGTGGGAAGAATTGCTGCAGTTGCGCCAGCTTACTCTTGATGGCCGCCGCCGTATCCAGCGCATTTGCACCGGTCGCCAGCTTAATCCCCAGGCCGGTTGCGGCCTGCCCGTTGATTTTGGTCACCATATTGTAGTTTTCACCGCCCAGTTCAATGCGTGCGACATCCTTCAGGTGCACCATCGAGCCGTCCTGGTTCACCTTCAGCGTCACGCGGCCAAACTCTTCCGGTGATTTCAGGCGGGTTTGCGCAATGATCGAGGCGTTCAATTGCTGGCCCGGCACGGACGGCGTTCCGCCTAGCTGGCCTGCCGCTATCTGGTCATTCTGGGTTTTCAGTTGATTAATAATGTCCAGCGGCGTCAGCTGGTATTTATTCATCGCGTTACTGTCGAGCCAGATGCGCATTGCATACTGGGCACCAAACAGCTGAACATCACCCACCCCAGTGGTTCGACTAATGGCATCTTTCACATTCGAGGCGACGTAGTCGGAAATGTCATCCTGCGAGAGGCTTTTATTGTCTGAAACAAAGCCAGCCACCAGCAGGAAGCTGCTGCTGGACTTCTCAACGCCGATCCCTTGTTGCTGCACTTCCTGCGGCAGCAGCGGCATGGCGAGCTGAAGTTTATTCTGAACCTGAACCTGGGCGATATCCGGGTCTGTACCAGACTCAAAGGTCAGGGTGATGGTGACATTACCTGCAGAATCGCTGGTGGATGACATATACATCAGGTTATCGATGCCGTTCATATTCTGTTCGATAACCTGCGTCACGGTATCCTGCACCGTCTGCGCATCTGCGCCAGGGTAGGTTGCGGTTATGGCAACCGCGGGCGGGGCGATAGTCGGATACTGCGCTACAGGCAGTTTGAGGATCGCCAGCCCACCTGCAATCATCAAAATGATGGCGAGTACCCAGGCGAAAACCGGCCTCTGGATAAAGAAATTAGCCATGACGTCGTTCCTTAACCGGCTGGAGTCGTAGAGGTATCGGGTGTGGCGACGACGGTAGCCCCAGGTTTGGCTTTTTGTAACCCACTGACAATCACGCGGTCACCGTTTTTCAGCCCCTCTGTGACCAGCCAGCGATCGCCAATGGCCTGAGAGGCAACGACGGTGCGTGACTCAACCTGGTTTTTGTCGTTAACAATCAGGACGGTTGCATCCCCACGCGGCGTGCGGGTGACGCCTTGCTGTGGGATCAGAATCGCATTCGGCTGCGTACCCTCATTAATGCGGGCGCGTACAAACATTCCCGGTAACAGCAGGTGTTGCGGATTCGGGAAAATCGCCCGCAGAGTGATGGAGCCAGTGCTTTCATCAACCGTCACATCAGAAAACTGCAGCGTGCCTTTTAGCGGATAGGGCTGACCATTCTCCATCAACAGCTCGACGGTGCTGGTGGTCTCCCCTTTTTGCAGGCTTGTCTGCTTCAGACGCATAAAATCATTGCTGGACTGGGTGACATCGACATACATCGGATCCAGTTGCTGTACCGTTGCCAGGGCGTTTGCCTGGCCGTTGGTGACGAGAGCTCCCTCGGTCACGCTGGATTTACCAATGCGACCATCGACGGGAGAGGTGACTTTGGTATAGGCAAGGTTGATGCGTGCGCTTTCAACTCCTGCTTTTGCAGCAACGACGCTGGCATCCGCCTGCTGAGCCGTTGCAACGGCCTGGTCGTACTCCTGCTTACTGACATACTGTGTGCCCACCAGCGGGAGATAACGTTTCACCGTCAGGTGCGCAATATTGGCTGCCGCCTGGGCTTTCGCCAGCTCTCCTTTTGCGCTGTCATACGCCGCCTGATAGCTGGCGGGATCGATCTGATAAAGTGACTGACCAGCTTTGACATCGCTGCCTTCGGTGAAATTGCGACGCAGGATAATGCCGCTAACCTGAGGACGCACTTCCGCAACGCGAAACGCATCTGTTCTGCCCGGCAGCTCTGTTGTCACAGTGAGGGGGGCACTTTTGACAATGTGTACACTCACCTGAGGCGGCTGCGGTTGATGTTGCTGATTTTCCTGCCCATCGCATCCGGCAAGCAGTGCGGCGCAGACAATAAAACCGGTTAAGGGCAAGCGTCTGAAATGATTCGTCATTACTGTTCCTTTAAATACCCATTAACCGATATTTCCGTGGATCGGTGACAGGGCAGGGGACAAAAACAAAAAATGTAGCTGCGTATAATAATGAGGGTATTTAATGTTTTTTAATTTATAAGTGCGGATAAATGCGGCAGGAAAGAAAATCAGAAGAAGGCTTTGCGTTTACAGCAATATACTTTAACAAAAGTAATCAGGAGAGTGATGTTTCATAGAGGGCATTCATCTGTTTTGTGAATTTCATTATTGGCATGTATTTGCCTCAATTATAAATAAAGCGAATTGACTTTTTTTGTGCAGAATTCACCTTGTCTTTCATGAATACTTCCGATTACAAAACCCTCCTAAACAGCTTAATTCTTGTGAGTAACGAGTAGTCGTCCATGGCGCGTAAAAAGAAAGCAGAGGCTCAACAAACCCGTCAACAGCTGATTGAAGCGGCTATCGGGCAGTTTGCGACACGTGGCGTAACCAACACAACGCTGACAGATATCGCCGATGCGGCAAAGGTGACGCGTGGGGCCGTCTACTGGCATTTCACCAGTAAAACAGAGATATTTAATGCTATCTGGGAACAGCAATTGCCGCTTCGCGATCTCATTCGTGACAGACTTTCTCTTTCCGAAAAAGATGATCCCTTGTTAATGCTTCGTGAGCAATTTATCACTGCGTTGCAATATATTGCGCATGAGCCTCGCCAGTGGGCGCTGTTACAGATTTTGTATCATAAGTGTGAATTTACCAGTGATATGGTTTCCGAGTATGAAATCAGGAAACGTATTGGTTTCAACAATGATTTTCTACGTACGACACTGGAGCGCTGTATTTCACGAAACATCATTTCTTCGCAGGTGAATGTGGATTTAACATTGATAGTGTTCCACGGATTTTTTAGCGGAATAATTAAAAACTGGTTAATGAATAACGACAGCTTCAACCTCTATCAACAGGCACCTGCTCTGGTCGATAACATTCTGGCGACACTCCCGGTGGTGCGCGTGTCACCACGTGAAGAGGCTTACGACTCGGTGTCGGGCAAGATCTCTCCCTGCTCGCAAAGCGCTTCAATGGTCTGCGCGCTGACAGGTTTCCCTAGCAAATAGCCCTGAAGGGTATTACAGCCCAGTTCCGTCAAAAAGGCTTGCTGTGCTTCGGTTTCCACCCCTTCAGCCACCACTTTCAGATTCAGCGTTTTCGCCAGGGCGACAATCGCGGAGACAATGGTCGCATCTTCGCTTTCTCCACTGAGCTCTTTTACAAACGCCCTGTCGATTTTCAATTCACAGGCGGGTAAGCGTTTAAGATACAGCAGGCTCGAGTAGCCGGTACCAAAGTCATCAATAGAGGCTTTTACGCCTGCATTCGTCAGCTCTGTCAGCACCCGCACGCTCTCATCCGGGTTACTCATCGCAGTGGTTTCCGTCACTTCAAGGATCAGCATTTCCGGCGGCACCTGGTGACGTGTCAGACAATCAAGCACCGTACTCACCAGAGAAGGTTGTTCAAACTGAAGTGTCGACAGGTTCACCGCCATTGACCAGTTTTGATGCCCTTTAAGGTGCCATTCCCGCAACTGGCGGCAGGCTTCGTTGATAACCCAGTTGCCAATGGGAATGATCTGTCCCGTTTTTTCCGCCAGCGGCAGGAACAGGTCTGGCGTCAGCAATCCCAGCTTCGGGTGTTGCCAGCGCAGAAGTGCCTCAAACCCGAGTACGGGGCCTGCCGGCGCGTGGAATTTGGGCTGATAATGCAGCTGCAGCTCATTACGTTCGATGGCCAGCCACAGATCGTTCATCAGCTGCAGATGGGTTTGCGCCAGCGTGTTCATGGAGGGCTGGAAAAAGTGATAACCGTTACGGCCCATATGCTTGGTGTGGTACATCGCCGCATCGGCGTTAAA
Source organism: Enterobacter sp. T1-1 (assembly GCF_000710795.1). Lineage (NCBI taxonomy): Bacteria > Pseudomonadati > Pseudomonadota > Gammaproteobacteria > Enterobacterales > Enterobacteriaceae > Enterobacter > Enterobacter sp. T1-1. The sequence goes on from NZ_JALW01000050.1 coordinate 11,515, forward strand.
CATCAGCTCGCGTTCGGTTTTGCCATCGTGAGGATAAAGCGCAATGCCAATACTGAGGGTCACCACCAGTTCATACGGATCCACATTGAATGGACTATCGATAGTGCGCACCAGGGCATTGGCAAGGGAGGCTGCATCGTCCGGCCCCCCAACTTCTGCCAGCAGAACAAATTCATCACCGCCAATACGTGCAAGAGTGAACTGGCCTTTCAGGGGGAGCAGCAGGCGTTGCGTAACGGCAACCAGCAGTTTATCGCCGACATCATGCCCGTAGGCGTCATTGACGGTTTTAAAGCCGTCGAGATCCATAAACATCAATGCGAAATGCGTGCCTTCACGATCTGCTTTGTTGATGGCCTGATCGAGTCGATCTTCCAGCAGGATACGATTGGGCAGGCGCGTCAGCGTATCCTGTAGCGCCAGCTGGGCCAGCTCCCGGTTTGCTTCCGCCAGAGACGAGGCGAGGAGAGAGGTGCGTGCCTGCAGGCGCGCATCCAGCATCGACACCAGCAGGGTGATACCAAGGATGGCGAGTGCGACAACGCTCACCAGCACGGCCAGCCAGCTGCCGTTAATCCCCTCATGGTGAGCCATGGTCGACACTGGAAACTGTGCGGCTTTCATCCCCGCATAATGCATTCCGGCAATCGCAATCCCCATCGTGATTGCGGCACCCATGCGCATCAGCGCGACCTGAGCGGCCTCATGACGCAGGCGGAACGTCAGCCACAGTGCGGCGAGCGACGCAGCAAGCGCAATAGCGACTGATATCGCCACCCATGTTTTATCCCAGATAATACCGGGCGTAACCTCCAGGGCCGCCATGCCGGTGTAATGCATGGCCACAATACCGGTTCCCATGACTAGTGCACCGGGCAGCAGACGGCGCAAACGCAGCTGCTCGCAGCTGACAAGCCACAGCGCAAACAAGGATGAACCCACGGCGATAACCATCGATAACCCCGTCAGGGTGGCGTTGTAGCTCATGCTCATGGAGAGATCCATCGCCAGCATGCCGATAAAATGCATCGCCCATACGCCAATACCCATTGCAACACCGCCACCGGCCAGCCAGATGCGCGCTGCCACGCCCTGACTTCCCGCCACACGCGCGGCCATATTCAGCGCGGTATAGGCAGCAAGGATAGCGACAACAAAGGAGAGGACGACAAGGATATGGTTGTATTGGCTAACCAGCATGATCGGTTCAACTCGAGTGTGAGGTTACGCAAGGGCGGTGGTGAAGGGCGAGACATTATCATCGTAAGGTAATGACTCAAAGGGATTTAAATCCCCGTTTTTATTAAGTGATTTCGGGGTTTTTGACGACGTTGGCGGCTCAGTCCAGCTCTGAACAATTGACGAGTTTAAGCGGGTTCACGGAATCCATATTGCGACACTTATCGGTTTCAGTGCTCATCAGTTCAATCCACTGCATCAGCAGCGCATCAAAGAGAAAAACTGAGATAGCAAAGACAACCAGCCACCAGTATTTACGAATCATTATGACATTCCGGGAGAAGAGAGCCAGTAAGGTGGTGGAAATATACACGAAAAGCGGCGGTTGAAAAGTGGGGAAAGCGAAGGTTTACAAAGCGTTGACGGTGGCAGATGTGAAGCAATAAAAAAGGCGCATCCCCATGCCAGGTAGCGCCTTTTTAAACAAGCATTTCGCTAACCGAAATTAGTTCATGCCGTATTTTTTCAGTTTCTTACGCAGAGTACCACGGTTGATACCCATCATCAGCGCAGCGCGGGTTTGGTTACCGCGGGTGTATTGCATCACCATGTCCAACAGTGGCTGTTCAACTTCAGCCAGTACCAGCTCATACAGGTCATTAACATCCTGACCATTCAGTTGAGCAAAATAGTTCTTCAGTGCCTGTTTAACCGAGTCACGCAGGGGTTTTTGAGTTACCTGATCCTGAGAGTTAACGGTAGAAACGGTCAGTACGTCAGAATTTACGCGTTGTTCGAACATAGTTCTGTCAGCTCTTTATTTCATTACGCAAGATTTTCGAAGTATGCCTCCAACGCCTCCAGCTGTTCGCTGGCATCCTCTATGGCGTTGAATGTGCGCCGAAACTGGTCATTTGGAGCGTGCTCCTGGAGATACCAGGAGACGTGTTTACGCGCAATTCGGTACCCTTTTGCCTGACCGTAGTGGTCATGCAGTTCCCGAACATGCGAACAAAGCAAGCGCTTAACCTCTGCCAGTGGCAGCGGGGCAAGCAGCTCCCCAGTGTCCAGATAATGCTGGATTTCCCGAAAGATCCAGGGTCTTCCCTGAGCTGCACGTCCTATCATCAGAGCATCAGCTCCCGTATAGTCGAGCACAGCTCTGGCTTTAAGCGGGTCAGTAATGTCGCCATTCGCGATAATCGGAATGGAAACTTTCTGCTTAACTGCCCGAATGCTGTCGTATTCAGCTTCACCGTTGAACAAACAGGCGCGAGTGCGTCCATGAATGGTCAGGGCCTGAATGCCACAGTCTTCGGCCAGTTGGGCAATCTCTACACAGTTACGGTGTTCCGGCGACCAACCCGTGCGAATCTTCAACGTAACAGGAACGTCCACTGCGCTGACAACCGCCGTCAGGATTGACTTCACCTGGTCGGGGTATTGCAGAAGGGCTGAACCTGCAAGCTTGCGATTCACTTTTTTGGCCGGGCAACCCATGTTGATATCAATAATCTGGGCGCCACTTTCCACGTTAATCCGCGCGGCATCTGCCATCTCTTCAGGCACACTTCCGGCGATTTGCACGGTGCGAATACCTGGTTCATCAATGTGCACCATCCGAAGGCGGGATTTATCGCTTTCCCAGACCTGCGGGTTAGACGACATCATCTCGGAAACGGTTAAACCGGCTCCCATCTCATAACACAGCGTCCTGAATGGCCGGTCGGTAATACCTGCCATTGGGGCTGCGATCAGGCGATTTCTGAGCTGGTGGTGTCCGATGCGCATGAGTTAAGAAATGACCATACTGTGACTGCAAGGCGGCGTATATTACGCATTTTTTGCACGAGATGAAAGGCCAAACTTTGAACAATCCACTGTTGTAGATCAAGGAATCGCCACCCAGTCACAATGATGAAAATTATTTTTTATTTAAATCATTATGTTATGTATTAACGGCGATTTTATGACCGCTTACAATTTCCCGTAACTTCTCATCATTTCTCAAAAAATGAATCCGTTGAGCGGGATATTCTGCTGTTTTTAGCAGCAGATTCTCCCGCTTCTATGCGATCTGCGTCGCATTTTAGAACATCATCTCAGTACGAAAAATGTTCTTATTTTTTACGGCCTGTGATGCGGCACCACTCTTCTTTTTCCACCACCGGATCGAGGGTGAAGAGATCGGCGTAGGCTTCGCAAACGCTGTCAGCCTGGCTTGCCAGGATCCCGGAAAGCCCCAGCAGACCGCCCTCAACGGGCAGCACGCTGATTAACGGTGCAAGCTCGCGTAATGGGCCTGCCAGGATGTTAGCGACCACCACATCGGCTTTCATGGCCTCTGGCTGCGCGTCCGGCAGATACAGCTCAAGGCGATCGGAAACGCCGTTACGCTCGGCGTTATCACGACTGGCCTGAATAGCCTGCGGATCGATATCGATCCCGATGGCTTTTGCGGCGCCCAGCTTCAGTGCGGCAATGGCGAGGATCCCGGATCCACAGCCGAAGTCGATCACGGTTTTCCCTTCCAGATCCAGGCCATCCAGCCACTGCAGGCACAGTGAGGTGGTCGGGTGGGTGCCGGTACCGAATGCCAGACCCGGATCGAGCATCACGTTGACCGCGTTTTCATCGGGAACCTCGCGCCAGCTTGGGCAGATCCACAAACGCTTGCCAAACTGCATGGGGTGGAAGTTATCCATCCACTCGCGTTCCCAGTCTTTGTCTTCCAGTTGTTCGATTTTGTGCGCAAAACCCGCGCCCAGCAGAGGATGATGTTCCAGAATCGCGACCACTTCTTTCATGTCGGTTTCAGCATCAAACAGGCCAATCACGTCGGTATCGCCCCACAGGCGCGTTTCGCCCGGCAGCGGCTCAAAGACCGGCGTGTCATGCGTGTCCTGGAAGGTGATAGAGACCGAGCCGGCCTCCATCAGCGCATCGCTCAGCTCTTCGGCGTGAGCACCGGTTGTGTTCAGTTTTAGTTGGATCCACGGCATGGCAAAACTCTTTATTTATCAGTAGACATCATAGCGGGTTGTGGGACGGGTTGACCGAAACGGTTCCCCACCACAAACGCCAGTAAACTTAACAGTAACGAAGGCACAATTGGATGGAAGCCCAGGTACTGGATCTTAAAGGTGGCGAGCACGGCGTACACGACACCGCCAACAATCATGCCGCTTAGCGCGCCCGCAGCATTCGCGCGTTCCCAGTACAGGCCAAGCACCAGCGGCCACAGGAAAACAGCTTCAAGGCCGCCAAACGCAAGCAGGTTCAGCCAGATGATCATCTCCGGTGGACGCCAGGCGGCCAGCAGCAGCAGTGCCCCTAATAACAGCGTAATCACTGCAGACATCCGCTTTAAGCGTCGTTCGTTTTTCAACTGCTCGGGACGCAAATTCAGATAGAGATCTTTGATAATCGTAGCGGAACTTTGCAGCAACTGAGCGTTGATCGTCGACATAATGGCGGCCATCGGTGCGGCAAGGAAAATCCCGGCAGCAAAGGGGGGCAGGACTTTAACCATCAGGGTAGGGATCACCAGGTCGGGCACGGTAAGATCTGGGATCACCGCACGACCTAATGCACCCGCCAGATGCATTCCCAGCATCAGTATCGCCACCACAATGGTCCCGATAATAATGCCGCGATGGACCGCTTTACTGTCCTTATAGGAGATACACCGTACAGCGGTATGCGGCAGTCCAATGACGCCGAAGCAGACCAGCACCCAGAAGGAGGTCATAAAGGTGGGTGAAAGAATGTCATCTGCGCCCTCTGGAGTGACCAGTTTCGGGTCAATCGCTTCCAGGGTTTCAACAGCATGGCTCAGGCCGCCTGCCGCATGGACAATCCCCACCAGCAGCACAATGGTTCCGATGAGCATCACCATGCCCTGCAGGGTGTCGTTCAGTACGCTGGCGCGAAATCCACCAAACGCCGTATAAAGCGCGATACTGATCCCAAAGATAAGCAGGCCAGTCTCGTAAGGGATCCCTGCTGCGGTTTCAAGCAGACGTGCACCGCCAATAAACTGCACCGTCATCGCCCCCACAAAGGCGACCAGCAGACTTAAACTTGCCAGCCAGACCAGTAAACGGCTGCGGTAGCGGGCAAACAGCATGTCGTTCAGCGTCACGGCATTATAGCGACGCGCCAGAATAGCGAACTTCTTGCCGAGTATACCCAGCGAAAGCCAGATAGCCGGGAGCTGGATCATCGCCAGCAGCACCCAGCCTAACCCATATTTATAGGCTGCCCCGGGACCGCCAATAAATGAGCTGGCGCTGATATAGGTGGCGGTGAGCGTCATCGCTAACACAATGCCGCCCATTGAACGGCTGCCGAGGAAATATTCGTTCAGGAAGGTGCCGGTTGCCCTTTTGCGCATGGCATACACGGACACGCCAAACACGACACACAAATACGCGATAAGCGGCAGAATGACTTCAAGCTGCATCGTCGTCCTCCAGCGGGATATCGCGATAAATGAATTTCACCATTGCCCAGCACAGCAGGATAAAAATCAGCGGTACCAGCAGACAGGCCATTTCAAACCAGTGAGGCAGGCCGGTGATGCCAATTGCAGAATCAGGTAAGTAAGCGGTTACCAACCATGCGGCAAGATAGAGAAGGGTCAGCCACAGCGCCCAGCGCGCTTCTTTATGGGCCTGAACAAAACGTTTGTCCATTTTTTGTCCCTTGTGGATGAAGAAAGCGGGGATTGTACATGATGGGCCTTGACGATCCCCAGAAATAAAAAAGGCCGGTTAAACCGGCCTTTTAGCATAGATGCTTTCTTACTTCTCGTTGAGACCGAGTTTTTTCTCCAGATAGTGGATGTTCGTCCCACCATTCTGGAAGTGCTCGTCGCTCATGATGCGCATCTGCAGATCAACGTTGGTTTTGATACCGTCGATGATTAGCTCCTGCAGGGCGTTCTTCATGCGGGCAATCGCCACGTCACGGTTTTCGCCGTAGCAGATAAGCTTACCGATCATTGAGTCATAGTACGGCGGTACGGTGTAACCGGCGTAGATATGAGACTCCCAACGCACGCCAAAGCCACCCGGCGCGTGGAAACGCGTGATTTTACCCGGGCTTGGCAGGAAGGTATTCGGGTCTTCGGCGTTGATACGGCACTCGACCGCATGGCCTTTGACCACTACTTCTTCCTGTTTGATGGACAGAGGCTGGCCGGCAGCGATACGCAGCTGCTCTTTGATCAGGTCAACGCCGGTGATCATTTCGGTAACCGGGTGTTCTACCTGAATACGGGTGTTCATCTCAATGAAGTAGAACTCACCGTTTTCGAACAGGAATTCGAAGGTACCCGCCCCGCGATAGCCGATGTCGACACACGCTTTGGCACAACGCTCGCCGATGTAGCGACGCAGTTCCGGGGTAATGCCCGGTGCTGGTGCTTCTTCGACCACTTTCTGGTGACGACGCTGCATGGAGCAGTCACGTTCTGCCAGATAGATAGCGTTACCCTGACCGTCAGCCAGCACCTGAATTTCGATGTGGCGTGGGTTTTCCAGGTATTTTTCCATGTACACCATGTCATTGCTGAAAGCTGCTTTCGCTTCCGCTTTGGTCATGGAGATGGACTGTGCCAGTTCAGCGTCGCTGCGCACTACGCGCATACCGCGACCGCCGCCGCCGCCGGACGCCTTGATGATCACCGGGTAGCCAATGCGTTTAGCATGAGCACGGTTTGCATCCATGTCGTCAGTCAGTGGGCCGTCAGAACCTGGAACGGTTGGAACACCGGCTTTTTTCATCGCGGTGATTGCAGACACTTTGTCACCCATCAGGCGGATGGTGTCAGCTTTCGGGCCGATGAAGATAAAGCCAGAGCGTTCAACCTGCTCAGCAAAGTTGGCGTTCTCGGAGAGGAAGCCATAACCCGGGTGAATTGCCACCGCGCCAGTGATTTCAGCGGCGCTGATGATTGCCGGGATGTTCAGATAGCTTTTTACGGACGGAGCCGGGCCGATACAGACCGTCTCATCCGCCAGCAATACGTGTTTTAAATCGCGATCCGCGCTTGAGTGCACAGCGACAGTCTTGATGCCCAGTTCTTTACAGGCACGAAGAATACGCAGTGCGATCTCGCCGCGGTTGGCGATAACAATTTTATCCAGCATGTTCGCCTCGTTACTCGATGACGACCAGCGGCTCGTCAAATTCTACCGGCTGACCACTTTCGACCAGAATCGCCTTCACAGTACCTGATTTGTCTGCTTCGATCTGGTTCATCATTTTCATGGCTTCAACGATACACAGGGTATCGCCTACGTTGACTTTCTGACCCACTTCGATGAACGCCTTCGCGTCCGGGCTCGGGGTGCGGTAGAAAGTACCAACCATTGGGGAACGTACGATGTGACCACTGATTTCTGCAGCAGCGGCAGGTGCGGCTTCAGTTGCGGCTGGTGCAACGGCTGCAGAGAGCGCAGGCTGCTGCACTGGCGCAGCATAAGCTTGCTGCATTACCGGGAAGCTAGCGGCTGGGGCTGCACGGCTGATGCGTACAGACTCTTCGCCTTCAGAAATTTCCAGTTCGGAGATGCCTGATTCTTCAACCAGCTCGATCAGTTTTTTAATCTTACGAATATCCATGAGTGGGTTCCGTACTCTTGTTTAGTGTGATTGTGACAGGCGTTTTACCGCTGTCTGTAAAGCGTATGAATAACCGTCTGCGCCCAGTCCGCAGATAACGCCAGCGGCGATATCCGACAGATACGAATGGTGGCGGAACGGCTCTCGGGCGTGCACGTTGCTGAGGTGGATCTCGATAAACGGGATACTCACCGCCAGCAGTGCGTCGCGGATAGCAACACTGGTGTGCGTAAACGCGGCCGGATTGATCAGGATATAGTCCACAGTGTCTTTAGCCTGATGAATACGGTCGATGAGTGCGTACTCCGCGTTTGACTGAAAATGATCCAAATCCACATTCAGTGACGCTGCTTCCGTGCCCAAACGGTTAACAATTTCACTCAATGTCAGCGTGCCATACTTCTCTGGCTCACGGGTGCCGAGCATGTTCAGGTTCGGTCCGTTTAAAACTAAGATTCGGAATTTTTCTGCCATTGTGTCGCTATCTCCTGCGAATCTCGGGTAAAAACCAAAATATACCTTTGAAACGCGAAAGTCACCTGATGACTTTCCTAAAATGCATTCAGGAAAACCAAAGTCGCACATTATAACGATTTCGTAGCATTTGGCAGCTAAATACTGGTCTTATCAGGGAAGATTATCAACCGCTATCCGAAAAAGAATGGCGGTTGATAAGTAATCTGCGGGAAAACGCACAGTTTCGCGAACTATCGCAACCACTGGCGGAACTTCTTGTAACGCCATGCTAAAAGCGCCAAAGCCAGCAGCGCGTAGAGGATGGGCTGAGGCGAGAGGATCTTCACGGACCACAGATAATGGATGGGTGCGAGGATCGCGACAAGATAGACGAAGTTGTGCAGCAACTGCCAGCGCTTACCCAGTTTTCGCTGCGCATATTGCGTGGATGTCAGCGCTAATGCCAGTAACACCAGCCAACTGACAATGCCCAGCGTCAGATAAGGACGCGTGACCAGTTCGCGGCTCAGCAGTGCCAGGTTGTTAATCCCCAGTTCCAGCAGCGCGTAGCTGGTCAGGTGCAACGTGGCCCAGGCAAAACACCATAGCCCTAAAAGCCGACGTGTGCGTATCAATAATGGCTGTTTAGCGTAGCGCGCCAGCGGCGAAACCAGCAAGGTCGCCAGTAAAAATTTCAGAGCCATCCGACCGGTAAAGTGCTGGATATCTTTGGCCGGATCGGCACTAAAGAGCCCCTGGCTGGCGGCCCAGAACAACCAGATAAAAGGGAGCAACCCGGCTAAATGCAGCAGCACTTTCAGCCAGGTTACCTGTTTTGCCGTTAAACGCACTCAGAAGTTCTCCCGTAAATTGAGGCCATGGTAGAGCGACGCCACTTCATCCGCATAGCCGTTAAAAAGCAGCGTGGGCTGACGCTTCACATCCAGCGCCCCGCCGGAACCGATAAACCGTTCCGTCGCCTGCGACCAGCGTGGGTGATCGACATGTGGGTTCACGTTGGCGAAGAAACCGTATTCGTCCGGCGCGGCGAGATTCCATGTTGTGGGCGGACGCTCACGGGTGAGCTTAATACTGACGATCGATTTAATGCCCTTGAAGCCATATTTCCACGGTACCGTTAGCCGGATGGGGGCGCCGTTCTGCGGCGGGAGCGCTTTACCGTAAACGCCGACGGTCAGAAGGGTAAGAGGATGCATGGCTTCGTCAAGGCGTAATCCTTCAACATAAGGATACGCAAGCCCACCGCCGATGAACCGGTCCTTCTGGCCTGGCATCTCGTCCGGGGCATAACGCGTCTGGAATGCGACATATTTCGCATTGCTGGTGGGTTCAACCATTGCCAGCAGCTTATGCAGCGGAAAACCTACCCACGGTACCACCATCGACCAGGCTTCCACGCAGCGCATACGATAGATGCGTTCCTCTAACGGGAAACGGGTGGTGAGATCGTGGTGATCCAGCGTTAAGGGTTTTGCCACTTCGCCGTCAATTTTCAACGTCCACGGATCGGTTTTCATGCTGCCTGCATTGGCCGCAGGATCGGCTTTATCAAGCCCGAATTCGTAGAAGTTGTTATAACCGGTGACTTTATCTTCCGGCGTGAGCGTCAGTTTGTTTTGCCACTCGGCAGGTTTCGTAAAGGTGAGCGGGGCACCGGAAGGGGCTTTTGGCCGATCGTTGCCTTTAAACCAGTCGAGCAAATCAGCGTGAGCCGCAGGTGTGAGCGTCAACGCGGTGGCACTGATGCCAAGCATTTTCAGGATCTGGCGGCGCTGTAACATAAAGACAGATTCGGACGTTACGTCGGCTTCCGTCAGTTTTCGGGTTTTCATGGCATCCTCCGTCATGCGTTTTTCTAAGCATGACGGAGGAGAAGGATTAGCGCGAATATGTCACGAAAATTTGAAGATTAGGCAATTTTTACCAGCGCGCGGCCATGGAACTGATTATCCATGATCTTACCGGCATATTCCGGCGCCTGGCTGAGGGCGATTTCGGTTGCACTCTGCGTGAAGAAGGACTCAGGCAGGTCGCGTACCAGACGCTCCCAGGCTTCTGCACGACGGGCCGCCGGAGTCATGACGGAATCCACACCCTGCAGGCGCACGTTACGCAGGATAAAGGGCATAACGGTGGTTGGCAGGGCAAAACCGCCCGCCAGACCGCAGGCCGCCACGCAGCCGCCGTAGTTCATCTGCGCCAGCACTTTTGCCAGCACGTTATTTCCGACGGTATCCACCGCTCCGGCCCAGAGCTGTTTTTCCAGCGGACGGGTTTCGGCAAATTCGTCGCGGCCAAGAATGCGGCTGGCACCAAGCTGACGCAGGTAGTCATGGGTGCTTTCACGGCCTGAGACCGCGACGACCTGATACCCCAGTTTGTGCAGTAAAGCCACCGCCGTGCTGCCAACGCCACCGCTGGCCCCGGTCACGACTATCTCGCCTGACTCAGGGCGGATACCGGCATCTTCAAGGGCCATAACGCACAGCATGGCGGTAAAGCCTGCGGTGCCGATAATCATCGCTTTGCGGCCATCCAGTCCTGCAGGCATGGGCACCAGCCACTCGCCTTTCACCCGCGCCTGCGTTGCCAGCCCGCCCCAGTGATTTTCGCCGACACCCCAGCCGGTGAGCAGCACCTGCTGGCCGGCATGAAACCGCGGATCTTCGCTGGAATGAACGTGGCCTGCAAAATCAATCCCCGGCACCATCGGGAAATTTCGGATGATTTTACCTTTGCCGGTGATGGCCAGGGCATCCTTGTAATTCAGACTGGACCAGTCGATGTCGACGGTGACGTCGCCTTCGGGCAGACGGCTCTCATCAAGGGCTTGCACCGAGGCAACGGTATTGCCGTCCTGCTGTTCTAAGATCAAAGCCTGCATACAGGATCCTCACTATTCTGATGATTGGAAAATGCGTTCTGAAGACTATACTCGCTCAATGAAACGCTATGCCGATTTAACGCAATAAATTGCCAGATACACCAGGTTTGGTAGTATGGCGCATTTGAAATGCAAGTTAGCGCTTACTCGCTACCCATCAACCCACGGAGTAATCTCAAGGATGCGATTAACGACGAAGTTCTCAGCTTTTATCACGTTGCTGACGGGGTTAACCATTTTTGTCACGCTCCTTGGCTGCTCCCTGAGCTTTTATAACGCCATTCAGGACAAGCTGGTCAACCGGGTTGAGTCTGTTGCGTCAGTTATTGATACGCGTCTGATTACCACTCCGCTACCGGAACTCTCCCGCGAGCTGGATGAATTGATGGTACCGGTTGATATTGTGCAGGTCGACATCACGCAGGGAAAGCATCCGGTGTTAAGCCATCAGCGTCAGGGCAGCTATCGGCCTGCGGGCGTCGTGAGCCAGTATCGGGAAGTGAATGTCCATTCCCTTAAAAATCCGGGGATGACGATACGCCTGGTCTACCTCGATCCCATGGCCAGCTATTTCCGCTCGATGATGACCACCGCGCCACTCACCGTTGCCGTCGCCTTTATTGTCCTGCTGATTTTTCTTGCGGTGCGCTGGCTACGCCGTCAGCTCTCCGGTCAGGAGCTGCTGGAAAACCGCTCCGTGCGAATACTTAACGGGGAGCGCGGTCCGCAGGTGCGGGGGTCGGTCTATGAGTGGCCGTCCAGCACCAGCAGCGCGCTGGACACGCTGCTTTCAGAAATTCAGTTCGCCAGCGATCAGCGCAGCCGCATGGATACGCTGATCCGTTCCTATGCCGCGCAGGATAACAAAACCGGTCTGAATAACCGCCTGTTCTTTGATAATCAACTGGCCACGCTGCTGGACGACCCGGAAAAAGTGGGTACGCACGGGGTCGTCATGATGGTTCGTCTGCCGGATTTCGATCTCCTGCGCGATACCTGGGGACGCCGCGTGGCGGAAGAGAACCTCTTTACGCTCATCAATTTGCTGTCGACTTTTATTATGCGCTATCCCGGCGCGCTGCTGGCGCGCTATCACCGCAGCGACTTTGCGGTGTTGTTACCCCATCGCACACTTAAGGAGTCGGAGAGCATCGCCAGCCAGTTGCTGAAGGCGGTGGATGCGCTGCCGCAGAGCAAAATGCTCGACCGGGATGATATGGTGCATATGGGGATCTGCGCCTGGCGCGGCGGGCAGTCAACTGAACAGGTGATGGAGCATGCGGAAGCGGCAACCCGAAACGCGGTGCTGCAAGGGGCGAACGGTTGGGCGGTATATGACGATTCCCTGCCTGAGAAAGGGCGTGGCAATGTGCGCTGGCGTACCCTGATTGAACAAATGTTGAGCCGCGGTGGCCCCCGCCTTTATCAAAAACCGGCGGTGATGAAAAACGGCCATGTTCACCACCGTGAATTAATGTGTCGCATTTTCGACGGCACGGAAGAGGTTATTTCGGCGGAATATCTGCCGATGGTCCTGCAATTTGGACTCTCCGAAGAGTATGACCGTCAGCAAATTAGCCGACTGATTCCGTTTTTATCTTTTTGGCCTGAAGAAAGTCTGGCATTACAGGTGACCGTCGAGTCGTTAATTCGCCCGCGTTTTCAACGCTGGCTGCGCGATACATTAATGCAATGCGAAAAATCGCAACGCAAACACATTATTTTTGAACTTGCAGAGGCGGATGTTGGTCAACACATCAGCCGGTTACGTCCGGTGGTACGTTTGATCAATGCGCTGGGTGCGCGTGTGGCGGTGACACAGGCGGGCCTGACGCTGGTCAGTACCAGCTGGATCAAGGAGCTGGATGTGGAATTATTAAAGCTACATCCGGGGCTGGTCAGGAATATTGAAAAGCGCACGGAAAACCAGCTGCTGGTGCAGAGTCTGGTGGAAGCGTGTAAGGGAACGCGAACACAAGTATTTGCCACGGGCGTGCGCTCCAGAGGCGAATGGCAGATGTTGACAGAGCGTGGTGTGATGGGCGGTCAGGGGGATTTTTTTGCCGCCTCTCAGCCGCTTGACACCAATGTGAAAAAATATTTGCAAAGATACTCTGTTTGACCTGCCGTTTACGCTGTTTTCACGTAGAATATCGCGCCTGTAGCTTTGAGTATGACGAGCAAAAAGCCAGTGAACGACCTTTAGCGGGTTACAAATGAAAGTGAGGAACGCTACTGTGTACTCAGCCCTGAGGGAGTCAGGGGATGAATTTGTAACAGAAGGAAACGTACTGCACAAATTTTCACCGCAGCAGGTGATTTTTGCGCCTTGTCGCTGCTGCGTGTGGTTGGTAAAGTAAGCGGATTTTGTTTTCCGCCCCAGCTTTCAGGATTATCCCTTAGTATGTTGAAAAAATTTCGTGGCATGTTTTCCAATGACCTGTCCATTGACCTGGGTACCGCGAATACCCTTATTTATGTAAAAGGACAAGGCATCGTATTGAATGAGCCTTCTGTTGTGGCCATTCGTCAGGATCGTGCCGGCTCGCCGAAAAGCGTAGCCGCAGTGGGTCATGACGCGAAGCAGATGCTGGGTCGTACCCCAGGTAACATCGCCGCGATCCGCCCAATGAAAGACGGCGTTATCGCTGACTTCTTCGTGACTGAAAAAATGCTTCAGCACTTCATCAAGCAGGTTCACAGCAACAGCTTCATGCGTCCAAGCCCACGTGTGCTGGTTTGTGTGCCGGTCGGTGCGACCCAGGTAGAACGTCGCGCAATTCGCGAATCTGCTCAGGGTGCAGGCGCGCGTGAAGTGTTCCTGATTGAAGAGCCAATGGCTGCGGCTATCGGTGCAGGCCTGCCTGTTTCTGAAGCCACCGGTTCGATGGTGGTTGATATCGGTGGTGGTACCACTGAAGTGGCCGTTATTTCCCTGAACGGCGTGGTTTACTCCTCTTCTGTGCGTATCGGTGGTGACCGTTTCGATGAAGCGATCATTAACTACGTGCGCCGTAACTACGGCTCCCTGATCGGTGAAGCGACCGCTGAGCGCATCAAGCACGAGATCGGTTCTGCTTATCCGGGTGATGAAGTTCGCGAAATCGAAGTGCGCGGCCGTAACCTGGCGGAAGGTGTGCCACGCGGTTTTACCCTGAACTCCAACGAAATTCTGGAAGCGCTGCAAGAGCCGCTGACCGGGATCGTGAGCGCGGTGATGGTTGCGCTGGAACAGTGCCCACCTGAACTGGCGTCCGATATCTCTGAGCGCGGTATGGTTCTGACCGGTGGTGGTGCGCTGCTGCGTAACCTCGACCGCCTGTTAATGGAAGAGACAGGTATTCCTGTCGTAGTTGCAGAAGATCCACTGACTTGCGTCGCCCGTGGTGGTGGCAAGGCGCTGGAAATGATCGACATGCACGGCGGCGACTTGTTCAGCGAAGAGTAGTCATGGTGAAAGGGTAGCGAATCGCTACCCTTTCTCTCTGACACGAGAATACGCATAGCCTATGAAGCCAATTTTTAGCCGTGGCCCCTCGCTACAGTTTCGCCTGATCCTGGCGGTTCTGGTTGCGCTTGGTGTCATTATTGCCGATAGCCGCCTCGGTACGTTCAGCCAGATCAGAACGTACATGGATACCGCCGTCAGTCCTTTCTACTTTATATCCAATGGTCCCCGTGAACTGCTCGACTCCGTTTCTCAAACGCTGTCCTCACGTGACCAACTCGAACTTGAAAACCGGGCATTGCGCCAGGAACTGCTGCTGAAAAACAGCGAACTGCTGATGTTAGGGCAATACAAGCAGGAAAACGCGCGTCTGCGTGAGCTGCTCGGATCGCCGCTGCGTCAGGATGAGCAGAAGATGGTGACGCAGGTGATCTCCACCGTAAACGATCCTTACAGCGATCAGGTGGTGATCGACAAAGGTAGCGTGAATGGTGTGTATGAAGGTCAGCCTGTTATCAGTGATAAAGGTGTGGTGGGCCAGGTGGTCGCCGTCGCCAAACTGACCAGCCGTGTACTGCTGATCTGTGATGCCACCCATGCGCTGCCTATTCAGGTACTGCGTAACGATATTCGCGTCATTGCGGCGGGGAACGGCTGCACGGACGATCTGCAGCTGGAGCACCTGCCAGCCAACACGGATATCCGTGTGGGCGACGTGCTGGTCACCTCCGGTCTGGGGGGACGTTTCCCTGAAGGGTATCCGGTTGCGGTTGTCTCTTCTGTGAAGCTTGATACGCAGCGTGCCTACACCGTGATTCAGGCGCGTCCAACGGCGGGTTTACAGCGTCTTCGCTACCTGCTGCTGCTGTGGGGAGCCGATCGTAACGGTGCCAACCCAATGACGCCTGAAGAAGTGCATCGCGTTGCCAATGAGCGCCTGATGCAGATGATGCCGCAGGTTCTTCCTGCTCCGGATGCGATGGGGCCACCTGCGCCAGTACCCGCGCCGGCGACCGGGATAACGGATGCGCCGCCACCGCCTAAACTCTCATCCGGAGGGCAGTAGTGGCCAGTTATCGTAGCCAGGGACGCTGGGTTATCTGGCTCTCGTTTCTCATCGCGCTGTTGCTGCAGATAATGCCCTGGCCGGACGACATTCTTGTTTACCGGCCAAACTGGGTATTGCTCATTTTGCTCTACTGGATCCTCGCCCTGCCGCACCGCGTAAATGTTGGCACAGGCTTTGTAATGGGTGCCATACTGGATCTCATTAGTGGCTCAACGCTGGGTGTTCGCGCGTTATCCATGAGCATCATTGCATATCTCGTTGCACTCAAATTCCAGCTCTTTCGTAACCTCGCGCTCTGGCAACAGGCGCTGGTCGTGATGTTGTTGTCGCTTGCCGCGGATATCGTTGTTTTCTGGGCAGAGTTTTTAGTGATCAACGTCTCTTTCCGACCCGAAGTATTCTGGAGTAGTGTAGTCAACGGTGTGCTCTGGCCGTGGCTGTTCCTGCTGATGCGTAAGATTCGCCAGCAGTTTGCTGTGCAGTAAAAGGTTTCTATGACGTCTATCTATCTTGCCTCCGGTTCTCCACGTCGTCAGGAGTTGCTCACGCAGTTGGGCATCACTTTTGAACGTATCGTTACCGGCATCGAAGAAAAACGTGCTGAGGGTGAAAGTGCTCAGCAGTATGTTTCTCGCCTGGCGCGTGCGAAAGCGCAGGCTGGCGTTGCATGCGTGCCACGCGACCTGCCGGTGCTGGGGGCGGATACCATCGTTATCCTTAACGGTGAAGTGCTTGAGAAACCGCGAGATGCTGAGCATGCAGCACATATGCTGCACAAAATGTCCGGGCAAACGCATCAGGTGATGACCGCGGTGGCGCTGGCGGACAGCAAGCACGTGCTGGATTGTCTGGTGGTGACGGACGTGACCTTCAGAGTACTGACCAACGACGAGATCGCTGCGTATATTGCCAGCGGTGAACCGATGGATAAAGCAGGTGCATACGGTATTCAAGGGCTGGGTGGCTGTTTTGTCAGGAAGATAAATGGCAGCTATCACGCCGTAGTCGGCTTACCGCTGGTGGAAACGTATGAGTTGCTGAGCAATTTTAACTCACTGCGTGAGGGAAGGGATAATTATGACGGCTGAATTGTTGGTAAACGTAACGCCATCGGAAACCCGTGTGGCCTACATTGATGGTGGCATTCTTCAGGAAATTCATATTGAGCGTGAAGCGCGACGCGGAATAGTAGGCAATATCTACAAAGGTCGTGTCAGCCGCGTACTGCCGGGTATGCAGGCGGCTTTTGTAGATATTGGACTGGATAAGGCGGCATTTTTACATGCCTCCGACATCATGCCGCATACCGAGTGTGTCGCAGGCGAAGAGCAAAAGCAGTTTGCCGTACGCGACATTTCGGAGCTGGTGCGTCAGGGGCAGGATCTGATGGTGCAGGTGGTGAAAGACCCTCTTGGCACCAAAGGCGCCCGTCTGACAACCGACATCACATTACCTTCCCGTTACCTGGTCTTTATGCCCGGCGCGTCGCACGTGGGGGTTTCCCAGCGTATTGAAAGTGAAAGCGAGCGCGAGCGCCTTAAGAAAGTGGTTAGCGCCTACTGCGACGAACAGGGCGGATTTATCATCCGAACCGCCGCCGAAGGGGTTAGCGAAGAGGATCTTGCATCCGATGCGGCTTACCTGAAGCGCGTCTGGACCAAGGTGATGGAGCGTAAAAAACGCAACCAGACCCGCTATCAGCTGTACGGTGAGCTGGCACTTGCCCAGCGCGTCCTGCGTGATTTTGCTGATGCTCAGCTCGACCGAATCCGCGTGGACTCGCGCCTCACCTACGAAGCGCTGCTGGAATTTACCGCTGAGTACATTCCGGAAATGCCTGGCCTGCTGGAACATTACACCGGGCGTCAGCCAATCTTCGATCTCTATGATGTCGAAAATGAGATCCAGCGTGCGCTGGAGCGCAAGGTTGAACTGAAGTCCGGCGGCTATCTGATCATCGATCAGACCGAAGCAATGACCACCGTGGACATCAACACCGGTGCGTTTGTCGGCCATCGCAACCTGGATGACACCATCTTCAATACCAACATTGAAGCGACACAGGCCATTGCGCGGCAGCTTCGTCTGCGCAACCTGGGTGGCATTATCATCATCGACTTTATCGATATGAATAATGAAGACCATCGCCGTCGTGTGCTGCACTCGCTTGAGCAGGCGCTGAGTAAAGATCGCGTGAAAACCAGCATTAACGGCTTCTCACAGCTTGGGCTGGTGGAAATGACGCGTAAACGGACCCGTGAAAGTGTGGAACATGTGCTGTGTAACGAGTGTCCAACCTGCCACGGACGCGGCACCGTAAAGACGGTGGAGACCGTCTGCTATGAGATCATGCGTGAAATTGTCCGCGTTCATCATGCCTACGACTCCGATCGTTTTCTGGTCTATGCTTCCCCTGCGGTGGCTGAAGCGCTGAAAGGTGAAGAGTCGCACGCGCTGGCGGAAGTGGAAATCTTTGTCGGCAAACAGGTAAAAGTACAAATTGAGCCGCTCTATAACCAGGAGCAATTTGACGTCGTCATGATGTAAGACGCAGTTCGCTGCGTGAAAAAGCTGACAAGGAGAGATGCGTGAGGCGATTGCCGGGGATTTTACTGCTTACAGGGGCAACGCTTGTCGTGATTGTCGCGCTGCTCGTGAGCGGGCTGCGCCTCGTTTTACCGCATCTGGACAGCTGGCGTCCGCAGGTGCTGGCGAAGATCGAATCCGCCACCGGTGTGCCGGTTGACGTAAGCCAGGTCAGCGCCAGCTGGCAAAACTTTGGCCCGACGCTGGATGCCCGGGACATCAGTGCCAGCCTGAAAGATGGCGGCTATCTGAAAATCAAACGCGTGACCCTGGCACTGGATGTCTGGCAAAGCCTGCTGCACATGCGCTGGCAGTTCCGCGATCTCACTTTTTATCAGCTTCAGTTTTTGACCAACACGCCGCTCTCCGGCGGGGATAACACGCAGAGCCTTGAAGCCAACCGCCTGAGCGATCTCTTCCTGCGTCAGTTCGATCATTTCGATCTGCGCGACAGCGAAGTGAGCTTTATTACCCTTTCCGGCCAGCGCGCCGAACTGAAGATCCCGCAACTGACCTGGCTTAACGGCAAAGAGCGTCACCGTGCCGAGGGGCAGGTGAACCTCTCCAGCCTGAACGGCCAGCATGGGGTCATGCAGGTCCGTATGGATCTGCGTGACGATGACGGCTTGCTCAACAACGGCAAGGTGTGGCTGCAGGCTGACGACGTGGATGTGAAGCCGTGGCTCGGCGACTGGCTGCAGCAAAACATGCAGCTGGAAACGGCCCGTTTTAGCCTGGAAGGCTGGATGACCCTGACGAAAGGCGTGTTCGCCAGCGGCGATATCTGGCTGAAGCAGGGCGGTGCAAGCTGGCAAGGCGAAAGCAAGCAGCATCAACTCTCCGTAGATAACCTCACTGCACATGTGACGAAAGAGAAAGGGGGCTGGCAGTTTGCCATCCCGGATACGCGCATCACCATGGACGGCAAATCCTGGCCGCGCGGCGCGCTGACGCTGGCATGGATGCCTGAGCAGGATGTCGGCGGCACGAATAATAAGCGTAGCGATGAGCTGCGTATCCGCGCCACGCATCTCGATTTGGCGGCCATTGAAGGGCTGCGCTCCATGGCGGCGAAGCTCTCTCCGGATTTGGGTGACGTCTGGCTGGCGACGCAGCCAAGTGGGGAAATTGACGCCCTCGCGCTGGATATCCCGCTGCAGGCAACCGAGAAAACCCGCTTCCAGGCGACGTGGAAAGATCTGGCCTGGAAACAGTGGAAACTGCTGCCGGGGGCTGAAAACTTCAGCGGCAAGCTGGAGGGCAGCGTTGAGAATGGCAGGCTGACCGTTGAGATGCATGACGCCAAAATGCCTTATGAAACGGTCTTCAGGGCACCTCTGGAAATTGAAAAAGGCAACGCGGTGCTTAACTGGCTGCGCAACGATAAAGGCTTCCAGCTTGATGGCCGCCATATCGATGTGAAAGCCAAAGCGGTTCATGCCCGCGGGGATTTCCGCTATTTAAAGCCTGAAGGTGAAGAGCCGTGGCTGGGTATTCTGGCGGGGATCAGCACCAGCGACGGTTCTCAGGCCTGGCGTTACTTCCCGGAAAACCTGATGGGTAAAGCGCTCGTGGACTACCTGAGCGGGGCGATCCAGGGCGGTCAGGCGGATAACGCCACCCTGGCCTATGGTGGTAATCCGCATCTTTTCCCATACAAACATAACGAAGGTCAGTTCCAGGTGCTGGTGCCGCTGCACAACGCCACCTTTGCGTTCCAGCCGGGCTGGCCTGCACTGAAAAACCTCGATATCGAGCTTAATTTTCTCAATGACGGATTGTGGATGAAGTCAGACAGCGTCGCGCTGGGCGGCGTGACGGCTACCAACCTGACGGCAAATATCCCCGATTACTCAAAAGAGAAACTGCTGATTGATGCCGATATCAATGGGCCCGGCAAGGCGGTCGGTCCCTATTTTGAAGAGACGCCGCTGAAAGCCTCGCTGGCTGCCACGCTTGAGCAACTCCAGCTTGATGGCGATGTGAATGCTCGCTTACATCTGGATATCCCGCTGGACGGCGAAATGACCACCGCCAAAGGTGATGTCCGCCTGAACAACAACAGTCTGTATATTAAACCGCTGGAAAGTACGCTGAAGAACCTCAGCGGACAGTTCAGCTTTGTGAACGGCAACCTGAAGAGTGAGCCGCTCACAGCCAACTGGTTCAATCAGCCCGTCAACATCGACTTCTCGACCACCGAGGGGGAGAAGGCCTACCAGGTGGCTGTCAATCTGGACGGTAACTGGCAACCCTCGCGGATGGATGTACTGCCGAAACCCATTCAGGAGTCGGTTGATGGTGCAGCCGCCTGGAAGGGGAAGGTGGATATTGAACTGCCCTACCACGCCGGTACGAAGTATAAGGTCGACCTTACTGGCGATCTGAAAAATCTCAGCAGCCAGTTGCCTGCACCGCTGGATAAACAGGCCGGACAGGCGCTGCCCGTGACGCTTAACGTCGTGGGCAACCTGAACAGCTTCGAGTTAACCGGCAGCGCGGGTGGCACGAATCATTTCAACAGCCGCTGGCTGCTCAACCGTAAGCTGACGCTGGACAAAGCCATCTGGACGACGGACAGCCGAACCACGCCTCCGCTCCCGGATCACCAGGGCATTGAGCTGAATCTCCCGCCGATGGATGGCGCGCAGTGGCTGGCGCTGTTCCAGAAAGGTGTCGGGCAAAACGTGGATGAGGCGGCGCAGTTCCCGCAAACCGTCACCGTGCGCACACCGTCGCTCACGCTGGGTGGGCAACAGTGGAACAACCTGAGTATTGTCTCTCAGCCCACGGCTAACGGCTCGAAAGTAGAGGCTCAGGGCAGGGAGATCAACGCCACCCTGACCATGCGCGATAACGCCCCGTGGCAGGCGGCAATCCGCTATCTCTACTACAACCCGGCAACGGCGGGCAGGAAAGATCAATCGACTCCGGCATCGCCGTTGAGTAACACTTCCCGCGTGGACTTCAGCGGCTGGCCGGATCTGCAACTGCGCTGTGCTGAGTGCTGGCTGTGGGGACAAAAATATGGCCGCATTGACGGTGACTTCGCGATTCAGGGCAACACGCTGAGCCTCACGGGTGGGCTGGTGGATACCGGCTTTGGTCGTCTGACGGCCGCGGGCGAGTGGGTGAATAACCCAGGCGAACAGCGCACCTCGCTGAAAGGCGACATTAAGGGTAACAAACTGGATGCAGCAGCCAGTTTCTTTGGTATCAGCACGCCGCTGCGCGGCTCGTCATTTGACGTCGATTACGATCTTCACTGGCGTGACGCGCCGTGGAAGCCGGATGAGGCCTCGCTTAACGGCATACTGAAAACCCGCTTCGGAAAAGGTGAAATTGCCGATGTGAGCACGGGACGCGCCGGGCAGATCCTGCGTCTCCTGAGCTTTGATGCGCTGCTGCGTAAGCTGCGTTTTGATTTCAGCGATACCTTCAGCGAAGGGTTCTACTACGATTCCATCCGCAGTACGGCGTGGATCAAGGACGGCGTTATGCATACGGACGACACGCTGGTGGACGGTCTGGAAGCGGATATCGCCATGAAGGGCTCGGTTAACCTTGTACGTCGCGAGCTTGATATGGAAGCCGTGGTGGCGCCAGAAATCTCCGCGAGCGTGGGGGTGGCAGCCGCCTTTGTGGTGAACCCGATTGTTGGTGCTGCGGTGTTTGCCGCCAGTAAAGTGCTGGGGCCGCTGTGGAGCAAAGTCTCTATTCTGCGCTACCGCATCACCGGTCCGGTGGATAAACCGCAGATTAATGAAGTGCTGCGCCAGCCGCGCAAAGATGCACAGCAATGATTTGACGTGGGCAGGTAATTGCCTCACTCTCAATAAATACGATCTTTATACCGCCACAGGCGGCAACGAACGAGTAGCAATACGATGAGTCTGAACCTGGTAAGTGAACATTTGCTCGCAGCGAACGGCCTGAGCCATCAGGACCTGTTCTCCATTCTTGGTCAACTGACCGAACGCCGTCTCGACTACGGCGATCTCTATTTCCAGTCGAGCTATCACGAATCCTGGGTTTTAGAAGGCAGCATCATCAAAGATGGTTCTTACAACATTGACCAGGGCGTTGGCGTGCGCGCCATCAGCGGCGAGAAAACCGGTTTTGCCTATGCGGACCAGATAAGCCTGGCTGCGCTGGAGCAGAGCGCGCAGGCGGCACGTACCATCGTGCGTGACGCAGGCGATGGCCGTGTTAAAACGCTGGGTGAGGTGCAGCATGCTGCGCTCTACACCAGCATCGACCCGCTGCAGAGCATGAGCCGTGAAGAGAAGCTGGATATCCTGCGCCGCGTGGACAAAGTGGCGCGTGCTGCCGATAAACGCGTGCAGGAAGTGTCTGCCAGCCTGAGCGGTGTCTATGAACTGATTCTGGTCGCGGCGACGGACGGCACCCTGGCGGCGGATGTCCGTCCGCTGGTGCGTCTCTCCATCAGCGTGCAGGTAGAAGAGGACGGCAAGCGCGAACGTGGCTCAAGCGGCGGCGGTGGTCGTTTTGGTTATGACTGGTTCCTGGGTGACGTCGACGGTGAAGCCCGTGCCGACGCGTGGGCAAAAGAAGCCGTGCGTATGGCGATGGTCAATCTTTCTGCCGTGGCGGCACCTGCGGGGACATTCCCGGTGGTACTGGGCGCTGGCTGGCCGGGCGTGCTGCTGCATGAAGCCGTGGGGCATGGTCTGGAAGGGGACTTTAACCGCCGCGGCACCTCCGTATTTAGCGGTCAGATAGGGCAGCTTGTCTCCTCTGAACTGTGCACGGTGGTGGATGACGGTACCATGGTTGATCGCCGTGGCTCTATCTCCATCGATGATGAAGGTACGCCGGGTCAGTACAACGTGCTGATCGAAAACGGTGTGCTGAAAGGCTATATGCAGGACAAACTGAACGCGCGCCTGATGGGCGTGGCGCCAACGGGTAACGGCCGTCGTGAATCTTATGCGCATCTGCCGATGCCGCGTATGACTAACACCTACATGCTGCCAGGCCAGTCCACGCCGCAGGAGATCATCGAGTCTGTTGATTACGGGATCTTCGCCCCAAACTTTGGCGGTGGTCAGGTGGATATCACCTCCGGTAAATTCGTCTTCTCTACGTCAGAAGCGTATCTGATCGAAAAAGGCAAAGTGACCAAAGCGGTGAAAGGCGCGACGCTGATTGGTTCCGGTATCGAAGCCATGCAGCAGATCTCCATGGTCGGTAACGATCTCAAGCTGGACAACGGCGTGGGCGTCTGCGGTAAAGAGGGCCAGAGCCTGCCAGTGGGCGTGGGCCAGCCGACACTGAAGGTCGATAACCTCACGGTGGGCGGCACGGCGTAATTTTCTCCCCTCACCCTAACCCTCTCCCCAACGGGGAGAGGGGAAATACTTACTCTTTCCTTCTTCCCCGCATGCCCTGAAACAGTTCCGCAACCTCCACAAAATACTCGGTCAGATAGTTAATGCACACCTGCACCTTAAGCGGCAGTTTGTCTTTTTCGGTATACAGGGCATACACCGGACGCGGATCGGACTGGTAGCGAGGGAACAGGATCTCCAGCACTCCGCTGTTGATCTCATTGATCACCCACATTAACGGGACGTAAGCGATCCCGGCGCCCGCCACCAGCCAGCGCGAGATGGTCATCGGGTCGTTGGTGACAAACCGTCCTTCCGGCAGCAGTCGGGTAGAAATGCCTTCCGGGGCAATCAGTTCAAACTCATTATCGGGGCGGACGCTGTACTCCAGCCAGGAGTGGTTGGCGAGATCGGCTGGTTTCTCCGGCACGCCGTACTGCGCCAGATAGCTCTTCGAGGCACAGACCACCATCGGCATACTCCCGAGTCGACGGGAGAAGAGGCTGGAGTCCTGCAGCGCGCCAACGCGGATCACCACATCCAGCCCGTCTGCGATCAGGTCCGGGGCGGGAATACCGGTAACCAGATTCACGGTTAATCCCGGATATTCTTTCAGCATCTCTGCGGTCATGGCGGCGAGAACATTTTGTGCCATAGTTGAAGAACAGCCAATCCGCAGTGTCCCGATGGGCGTGTTGTTAAAGGCATAGAGCTGCTCGTGAACATCCTGCACTTCATGCATCATGCGGCGACAGCCCTGATAGTAAATTTTACCCGCCTCCGTCAGACCAATACTGCGGGTGCTGCGGTTGAGCAGCTTCACCTGCAGTTCATCTTCCAGTTTTGACACCGTCTGACTGATGGAGGAGACGCTCATCTGCAACTGCCGGGCAGCAGCAGTAAATGAGCCAAGTTCAACCACTTTGGCGAAGACCGACATGCGTTTTAAACGTTCCATTGTTCACTCTGGCTTAAAAGTGATTTAGATCACATATTATAGATAACAGCATAACAGTTACGTTAATATATTATTAATTACATAACGGCTGCGCCATTCTCGCCCGGCGTTTCTTGCTCTCCCGCGGTGGCGTGCGCTAAAAATTCTGAAGCCTGCACTCTCTCTTATCAAGGTCAACATGAGTCTGTTTCCCGTTATCGTGGTGTTCGGTCTGTCGTTCCCACCGATATTTTTCGAGCTTCTTTTATCACTGGCGATCTTCTGGCTGGTGCGCAAGGTGCTGGTTCCTACCGGGATCTACGATTTCGTCTGGCACCCTGCATTGTTCAATACCGCGCTGTATTGCTGCCTGTTCTACCTGATATCGCGCATGTTTGTCTGAGGTTGATGTGAAAACGCTAACAAGAAAAATCTCCCGCACCGCCATCACCATGGCGCTGGTTATCCTCGCGTTCATCGCTATTTTTCGCGCCTGGGTCTATTACACCGAATCACCGTGGACGCGTGACGCGCGTTTTAGCGCCGATGTCGTGGCGATCGCCCCCGACGTGGCCGGTCTTATCACGGCGGTTAACGTTCACGATAACCAGCTGGTGAAGAAAGACCAGGTGCTGTTCACCATTGACCAGCCGCGTTACCAGAAAGCACTGGAAGAAGCGGAAGCGGATGTCGCCTATTACCAGGCGCTGGCTGCGGAGAAACGCCGCGAGGCGGGCCGCCGTAACCAGCTGGGGGTTCAGGCGATGTCCCGGGAAGAGATCGATCAGTCTAACAACGTGCTGCAAACCGTGCTGCATCAGCTGGCAAAGGCGCAGGCGACGCGCGACCTGGCGAAGCTCGATCTGGAGCGTACCGTGATCCGCGCACCTGCCGATGGCTGGGTCACCAACCTGAATGTCTATGCCGGGGAGTTTATCACCCGCGGTTCAACCGCCGTGGCGCTGGTGAAACAAAACTCATTCTATGTGCTTGCCTATATGGAAGAGACCAAACTGGAAGGCGTTCGTCCGGGCTACCGCGCAGAGATCACGCCGCTTGGCAGCAACCGCGTCTTTAAAGGTACCGTAGACAGCGTTGCGGCTGGCGTCACCAACTCCAGCAGCTCCAATGATGCGAAAGGGATGGCGACGGTTGATTCCAACCTGGAATGGGTGCGCCTGGCCCAGCGTGTGCCGGTACGTATTCATCTGGACGAACAGCAGGGCAACCTGTGGCCTGCGGGCACAACCGCGACGGTGGTAATCACCGGTG
The DNA here is from genome assembly GCF_000710795.1 of Enterobacter sp. T1-1. Taxonomy (NCBI): domain Bacteria; kingdom Pseudomonadati; phylum Pseudomonadota; class Gammaproteobacteria; order Enterobacterales; family Enterobacteriaceae; genus Enterobacter; species Enterobacter sp. T1-1. Next base: position 37,348 of record NZ_JALW01000050.1, read on the forward strand.
AGAAAGACCGGGACGCCAGCCAGGACTCTATTTTCCGTAAAATCGCCCATCGTCTGCGCGAGTTTGGTTAATCGCTATGGGGATCTTTACTATCGCCAGCCAGCACATTCGCTTCGCCGTGAAGCTGGCGAGTGCCATTGTGCTGGCGCTGTTTGTCGGCTTTCACTTCCAGCTGGAAACCCCCCGCTGGGCGGTGTTAACGGCGGCGATTGTCGCGGCTGGCCCGGCATTCGCGGCAGGTGGGGAGCCTTACTCCGGGGCGATCCGCTATCGCGGGATGCTGCGTATCATCGGGACGTTTATCGGCTGTATCGCCGCGCTCACCATTATCATTTTGATGATCCGCACGCCACTGTTGATGGTATTGGTGTGCTGTATCTGGGCGGGCTTCTGCACCTGGCTCTCCTCTCTGGTGAAGGTCGAAAACTCTTACGCCTGGGGGCTGGCGGGTTATACCGCACTGATTATTGTCATCACCATTCAAACCGAACCGCTGCTCGCGCCGCAGTTTGCCGTGGAACGCTGCAGTGAGATCGTGATTGGTATCGTCTGCGCAATTGTTGCTGACCTGCTTTTCTCCCCTCGATCCATCAAACAGGAGGTGGATCGCGAACTGGATGCGCTGATCGTCTCCCAGTATCAGCTGATGCAGCTCTGCATCAAGCACGGTGACAGCGAAGAGGTGGACAAAGCCTGGAGTGGACTGGTTCGCCGCACGCAGGCGCTGGAAGGGATGCGCAGTAACCTTAATATGGAGTCCTCGCGCTGGGCGCGTGCCAACCGTCGTCTTAAAGCGATCAATACCGTCTCCTTAACGCTGATTACCCAGGCGTGCGAAACCTACCTTATTCAGAACACCCGACCGGAATCGGTTACCGATACCTTTCGCGAACTGTTTGCCGAGCCGGTGGAAACGGTGCAGGACGTACATAAGCAGCTCAAACGCATGCGGCGGGTCATTGCCTGGACCGGAGAGCGCGACACACCGGTGACCATTTATACGTGGGTTGGCGCCGCGACGCGCTACCTGCTGCTGAAACGGGGCGTGATCGGCAATACGAAAATCAGCGCGGCGGAAGAGGAAGTCCTGCAGGGCGAAGTGGTGATCAAGGCGGAGTCGGCCGAGCGCCACCACGCGATGGTCAACTTCTGGCGTACCACGCTTGCCTGTATGCTCGGCACGCTGTTCTGGCTGTGGACTGGCTGGACCTCCGGCAGCGGCGCGATGGTCATGATTGCCGTCGTCACGGCGCTGGCAATGCGTCTGCCCAACCCGCGTATGGTCGCTATCGATTTCCTGTACGGCACGATTGCCGCGTTACCGCTTGGCGCGCTCTATTTCCTGGTGATCCTCCCGTCCACGCAGCAGAGCATGTTGCTGCTCTGTATCAGTCTTGCGGTGATGGCATTCTTTATCGGGATAGAAGTGCAGAAGCGCCGTCTGGGATCGCTCGGTGCCCTCGCCAGTACTATTAACATTCTGGTGCTGGATAACCCCATGACGTTCCATTTCAGCCAGTTCCTCGACAGCGCCCTGGGTCAGCTGGTGGGCTGTTTCCTGGCGATGATGGTGATTTTGCTGGTGCGCGACAATTCCCAGGCGCGAACAGGTCGCGTGCTGTTGAACCAGTTCGTTTCGGCGGCGGTCTCCTCCATGACCACCAACACTGCGCGCCGTAAAGAGAACCATCTGCCTGCGCTCTATCAGCAGCTGTTTTTACTGTTGAATAAGTTCCCTGGCGACATTGCCCGCTTTCGTCTGGCGTTAACCATGATCATTGCGCATCAGCGTCTGCGTAACGCACCGGTGCCCATCAACGACGATCTGTCGGCATTCCACCGCCAGTTGCGCCGTACCGCGGACCATGTGCTTTCCGCCTCCAGTGATGACAAACGACGCCGTTACTTTAAGCAGTTGCTGGAAGAGCTGGATGTCTACCAGGAGAAGCTCAGGGTCTGGGAAGCGCCTCCTCAGGTGACCGAGCCGGTAGCGCGGCTGGTGTTTATGCTGCACCGCTACCAGAATGTCCTGACGGATAACTGACTGAAGTAAAAAACCGACGCTAAAAGCGTCGGTTTTTTTGTGGCTATACTTATTTCTGCAGGCTCTTACATTCAGAAAGGGAGGACACATGACTACCCAGGCGCTTCAGGACCACATTCTTTTTCAGACCGGTTATCTGGTTAACGGCATATGGAAAACGCTGGACACGACGTTTGATGTGTTGAACCCGGCCACCGGTGATGTTATCGCCAAAGTGGCGAAAGCCGGTAAAGCAGAAACCGAAGAGGCGATTGCCGCCGCCGCGAAAGCCTTCCCGGCCTGGCGGGCCAAAACCGCGAAAGAGCGCTCGACCATTCTCTATCGCTGGTATGAACTGATTATCGAGAATAAAAGCTGGCTTGGTCGGTTAATGACCACCGAACAGGGCAAACCCCTGAAAGAAGCTGAAGGCGAGGTGGAGTACGCCGCCAGTTTTATTCAGTGGTTTGCCGAAGAGGCCAAGCGCGCTAACGGTGAAATTATTCCACCGATCAAACCGGGCTCCCGCATTCTGGCTACCCGTGAGCCTGTGGGGGTGGTGGCGGCAATTACGCCGTGGAACTTCCCGATGGCGATGCTCACCCGTAAGCTTGGTCCGGCGCTGGCCGCGGGGTGTACCGGGGTCATCAAACCGGCAAACAACACCCCGCTCAGCGCGTTTGCGCTGCTCACGCTGGCGAAACAGGCCGGTGTGCCGGATGGCGTCCTCAACGCCGTGGCCGGTAATACGCATGAGATCAGCGACGCGATTATGGCGAGCCACGAGGTGCGGAAAATCTCGTTTACCGGCTCCACTTCCGTCGGCAAAACGCTGGTGCGTAACGCCGCGGACACCATGAAAAAAGTTTCGATGGAACTGGGGGGGAATGCCCCGTATATCGTGTTTGAAGATGCGGACATCGATGCTGCCGTCAAAGGGGCAATCGCCAACAAATTCCGTAATGCCGGACAGGTCTGCGTCAGCGTTAACCGCTTCTATATTCAGGAAACCGTCTACGACAAGTTTGTGAACAAACTGGCCGATGCGGTGAACGCGCTGAAGGTGGGAAATGGTCTGGAAGACGGTGTGGTCGTAGGCCCGCTGATTGAACCCTCCGCGGTGAACAAAGTGCGCGAGCATGTGGAAGACGCTGTGGCCCGTGGGGCGACGGTCCTGGCGGGCGGTAAACCACATCCGCTTGGTGGCAATTTCTGGATGCCTACCGTGCTGGGCGACTGTCATGAAGGCATGAAACTGGCGGAGGAAGAGACGTTTGGTCCCGTTGCCGCCTGCTTCCGTTTCACTTCTGAAGATGAAGTCATCCAGCGCGCCAACAACACGCCTTATGGTCTGGCGGCTTACTTCTATACTCAGAATCTGTCGCGCGTTTTCCGCGTCTCGCAGGCAATCGAAAGCGGGATGATTGGGATTAATGAGTGCGCCGTTTCCACGGAGCTTGGACCTTTTGGTGGGGTAAAAGAGTCTGGCCTGGGTCGAGAAGGGTCCGTGCTGGGGCTGGAAGAGTATCTGGAAGTCAAAACCCTGCATATCGGGGGATTATAATAGACAGGGCGGCATCTGCCGCTCGCCTGGACTGGGTGGCTGGCAATGAAAACCTATACCTTTGATTTTGACGAGATCGACAGTCAGGAAGACTTCTATCGTGAATTTATCCGGGCGTTTGATCTGGAACGGGAAAGCGTCACGAATCTGGATATGCTGTGGGATGTGGTGACCGGCAGTCAGCTGCCGTTACCGCTGGAGATAGAGTTTATTCATCTGCCCGATAAGCTGCGCAGACGATTTGGGGCGCTGATTTTATTGTTTGATGAAGCAGAAGAAGAGCTGGAAGGGCAGTTGCGTTTCAACGCGCGCCATTGATTACGCGAAAAAAAAGCCCCTGACCAGCGAGGCCAGGGGCAAGTCGTATGATGAGATACGACGAGGGTTTATTTATACAGTTCTGCCGTAGCGTGCCAGTGGTCACCCTGATTCAGTTCGGTGACGCGGTAGCTGCTGGCGCCTGCTTTTTCAGCTTTTGCGGCCAGCTCCTGACGGATATCCATCGGAGAGCCAGTGACGGACGTTACGGAAACACTACCCATAGACTGCAGATTTTGCGCCTGCTCGGTATTCACCTGCTGGACGGCTGCGCTTGCGCCGAAAGAGAGAACCGATGCCAGACCGAGGGTTGCGATGATTAATTTGGTTTTCATAGTCTTTGCTCCTGAAGAGGTTTTTGCTCAACGGCGAGAAGGGTTGAACTGCTATTTTTATGCCTGGTGCCGTTGAGTGGAGATAGTCGTCTTCTGTTATTACTAAAACTTATTTATACAGCTCAGCGGTAGCGTGCCAGTGGTCACCGGAACGCGCTTCAATGATGCGATAGGATGATGCACCTTGTTCTTCCGCTTTTTTGTTCAGCATCTCATGCATGTCCATTGGAGACGTGCCGATTGCGCCGACAGAAACCGTACCGATAGCCTCACGGGATTGCGCCTGATCGGCATTAATGGAGTCTGCTGCGAAAGCACCGAATGACAGGACAGACAGGACGCTCAGCGCCGCTACAGTTGTTTTGATTTTCATGATTTTTACCTCGTCGAATTTTTTAGTGGGGTCTTTGTTTCGTGACCCTCATCACAAAATCAAGTATACACTAATAACGGTAAAAATTAATACCAGACTAATTGTTTCATGGGTAATTACGTGTTAAACAGCGCAATTTTTATAACCTAATGGCATAATGTTGGTTATTTTCTGTTCGCATTGGCGTGTTATATCTAAGTAAATCATATGGATAAATGATTTTGATATTTTGTGCGATTCTTTGATTTATCATTCACTGGTTGAATGTTAATGAGTGGTAAAAAGCACTATTTGTTAAATTGAGGACAGGAGAAAACAGGGGGAAACGCAGCGGGGGCAGAATGAACCCCGTAGCGACGCTACGGGGAGAGAGGATTACAGCTCCTGTTCGAACAGAACCAGGATCGCCTCGTGGAGATCTTTCACCGAGAAGCCGTTGGCTGGCGTGGTAAAGATGGTGTCATCACCGGCGATGGTACCGAGAATCCCTTCCGTTTTACCCAGAGAGTCCAGCATGCGGGCAATCAGCTGTGCGGCGCCAGGGCTTGTGTGGATCACCACAACGGCATCGTTGTGGTCGATATCCAGAACCAGATTCTTCAGCGGGCTGGAGGTTGTCGGCACGCCAAGTTCAGCTGGCAGGCAATAGACCATCTCCATTTTGGCGTTACGGGTACGCACTGCGCCAAATTTGGTCAACATACGGGAGACTTTCGACTGGTTGATATTGTCGAAGCCTTGTTCCTGCAGCGCCTGAACAATTTCTCCCTGAGAACTGAATTTCTCTTCTTTGAGTAGCGCTTTAAACGCCTTTACTAATTCTTCTTGCTTAGACGAGCTTCGCATAAGTCACCCGGAATATGACGATAGAAACAACATTATTATGCATGTGGATGAATTTTTATGCAAATTATCTACCAGGCAGTAGCCTGAAATAATGTTATGAAAGGGAGTGATATTATCAGATTTCGTTATCGGAAAACATGCCTGGGTCACGCCACGCAAATAAGCTTAAAAGTAAATTAAATGTTATCAAAATGATGTTGTTTTGGTGGCGTGGCAGGGTGTATTGTAACCACCTCTTAATTCGTTGCCGTCTGTTGTCAGAGAGTCTTCTGGGAAGAGAGAAAGTCGCGTGACCTCAAATTCTTTAGCTACGAAAATTGTAATTAATTACCTGCTGAATTAAGGTCGCCGCAACGGATTTACAGATACTTAAGTTAACCATAATAAGGAGTTTAGGATGAAAGTCGCAGTCCTCGGCGCTGCTGGTGGTATCGGCCAGGCGCTTGCCCTACTACTGAAAACCCAACTGCCTTCAGGCTCAGAACTCTCCCTGTACGACATTGCTCCGGTAACCCCAGGTGTGGCGGTTGACCTGAGCCACATCCCGACCGCTGTTAACATCAAAGGCTTCTCCGGCGAAGACGCACGTCCTGCGCTGCAGGGTGCTGACGTTGTGCTGATCTCCGCCGGCGTGGCGCGTAAGCCTGGTATGGATCGTTCCGACCTGTTCAACGTCAACGCAGGCATTGTGAAAAACCTGGTGCAGCAGATCGCTGAAGTGTGTCCGAAAGCGTGCATCGGTATCATTACTAACCCGGTGAACACCACGGTCGCTATTGCGGCAGAAGTGCTGAAGAAAGCAGGCGTTTACGACAAGAACAAGCTGTTCGGTGTGACCACGCTGGATATCATCCGTTCTAACACCTTTGTGGCTGAGCTGAAAGGCAAGCAGCCTACGGAAGTTGAAGTGCCGGTCATCGGTGGTCACTCTGGTGTGACAATTCTGCCTCTGCTCTCGCAGATCCCTGGCGTGAGCTTCACCGAGCAGGAAGTGGCTGACCTGACCAAACGTATTCAGAACGCAGGCACCGAAGTGGTGGAAGCGAAGGCGGGTGGCGGTTCTGCAACGCTGTCTATGGGCCAGGCGGCTGCACGTTTCGGTCTGTCACTGGTTCGCGCGCTGCAGGGCGAGAAGGGCGTGGTTGAATGCGCTTATGTTGAAGGCGATGGCGAACACGCGCGCTTCTTCTCCCAGCCGCTGCTGCTCGGTAAAAATGGTATCGAAGAGCGTAAGCCAATTGGCACGCTGAGCGCGTTTGAACAAAACGCGATGGAAGGCATGCTGGACACGCTGAAGAAAGATATCACGCTGGGCGAAGAGTTCGTTAACAAGTGATCTTGTCCCGGTAAAAAAAACGGAGCGCTACGCTCCGTTTTTTATGCCCGTCAGTTGGTGGCCGGGTATTCCTGAATGGTCACATGCAGCGTCAGTTTCTTATCGTTGCGCATGACTTCAACCGGGATGATGGAACCCGGGCGAATTTCTGCCACCTGGTCCATCGTCTCAAGCGCAGAGACCGCCGGTGTGCCGTTGACCGACAGAATGACATCATTAACCTGAATGCCCGCATTGGCAGCCGGTCCACCAGGCGCCACTTCGTTAACCACAATCCCCTGAATCTGATCGATCCCGCCACCCTGCGTATGCATAGGGGCAATTTCGCGACCACCAATCCCGATGTAACCGCGGATCACGCGACCGTCCCGGATCAGCTTGTCCATAATTTTGGTTGCCAGCTGGAACGGAATGGCAAAGCCGATCCCTTCCGGCGTCTCGCCATCGTTGCTTTTATCGAAGGAGAGGGTGTTGATACCCATCAGCTCGCCCAGCGAGTTGACCAGCGCGCCGCCGGAGTTCCCGTGGTTGATGGAGGCATCGGTTTGCAGGAAGTTCTGCCGTCCCGATGGGTTCAGACCGATGCGACCCGTGGCGCTGATGATCCCCTGGGTGATGGTCTGCCCCAGGTTGTATGGGTTACCGATAGCCAGAACCACATCGCCAATGTGCGGAGTGCGTTTACGGTTGATCGGAATCACGGGCAGCCCGCCGGTGGCGTTGATTTTCAGCACGGCCAGATCGGTCAGGCTGTCAGAGCCGACAAGTAAGGCCTCAAACACGCGGCCATCCTGAAGTGCGACGATGATCTGGTCAGCATCGTTGATCACGTGCTTGTTGGTAATGATGTATCCGCGATCGTCCATAATCACGCCGGAGCCGAGGGTACGGATCTCCAGCTGGTTATGGGCTGAACTGTTAAGACCACGGTTGTAGACGTTCACCACTGCGGGTGCGGCACGGCGAACGGCCTGATTATAGGTGGCAGGCGTTTCATCCGCGCTGTCAAACTGGGGAGCCGACAGCTTGTTGAACTGGCGTAAAGACGGCATGGCCGCTAACAGCAGGCCCGCAACAATCAAACCGATGGCAATGGAACGAAAGAGCTTTAAAAGCATGATGCGCGTGTCGTTAAAAAAGGAACGGTTTGCAGCATAACATGAGTTATCCCGGACATCACACGCGGCGGTGATACCCGGGATAGCAAATGCTTAGCGCAACAGAATATAGATAGATTCGTTGCCGCGCATAATTTGCAGGGCAATGACCGTTGGTTTACTTTCCAGCACCTTGCGCAGCTCAGCGATAGACTGCACGCGGGTGCGATTCACGCCGATGATCACATCATCCTGATGCAATCCCGCCTGTGCGGCAGGGCTGCTCTTCTCTACGGTATCGATGCTGATGCCTTTGGTGCCGTCTTTAAGCTGCCCGTCGCTGAGGGTCGCGCCCTGCAGTGCCGGGGCGATAAGCTCCGCACTGGCGGAGGAAGAGGTGCTCTTGTCCAGCGTCACTTCCACATTCAGCGGTTTGCCGTCACGAATCAGGCCCAGCTTCACTTTGGCGCCCGGTTCGGTGGTGGCGATACGTGAGCGCAGCTCTGCAAAGCTGCTCAGCGGCTTATCATTCAGGCTGACGATCACATCACCTGATTTAATGCCCGCTTTTGCCGAGCCGGAATTAGGCAGCACTTCACTGACGAACGCACCGCGCTGCACGTTGATGTTGAACGCTTTTGCGATATCGGCGCTCATCTCCATCCCTTTGATGCCCAGCAGGCCGCGTTTGACTTCACCAAACTGGATAAGCTGCTGTGCCAGCGTTTTGGCCATATTGCTGGGAATCGCAAACCCGATCCCGATACTGCCGCCACCTGGCGCGAGGATTGCTGTGTTAATACCAATCAGCTCGCCGTTAAGGTTCAGCAGCGCCCCGCCGGAGTTCCCGCGGTTAATTGAGGCATCGGTCTGGATAAAGTTTTCCAGGCCTTCAAGATTCAGGCCGCTGCGCCCCAGCGCGGAAATGATCCCGGAGGTCGCCGTTTGTCCTAAACCAAAGGGGTTGCCCACGGCAACAGCAAAGTCGCCGACGCGCAGTTTGTCGGAGTCGGCGATGGCAATCTGGGTCAGATTACTTGGGTTTTGCACCTGCAACAGCGCGATGTCGCTCTGGTCATCGCCGCCGATCAGTTTGGCATCAAATTCCCGACCATCATTCAGTTGCACGCTGATTTTATCGGCCTGGCTGATAACGTGGTTGTTGGTCAGAATATAGCCTTTGGCCGCATCAATGATGACGCCTGAGCCCAGCCCTTCAAAAGGCTGAGCCTGCTGGTCGGGCGACTCATCGCCAAAATATTTTTTCAGTTCTTCAGGTACGCGCTGGCTTTGCACGGCAGTGCCTTCTACCTGCACGCTGACTACTGCAGGCAACACTTTTTCCAGCATGGGTGCGAGGCTCGGAATCGCCGTCTGGCCCGGCACCTGCGAGGGAAGGGCGGCAAAGGCAGGGAAGGACGCCGAGAGAGATAACCCGACACTTAACGCTAACGCGCTCAACAGCTGGTTCTTTTTCTTCATCGATGCTGACTCTCGTAACCTGGAGTAAAGGAAAAAACGGGCCCAAAAACACGTTGATGTTATTGAATTTTAAACCGCTGAACAATGAGGTGTTTAACTAAATAATAGCTGGGGTCAAGAAGAAAGGACGGGCGCAATCGCTGCGCCCGTAAAATAATTTCAGGTTGTGTGATTAATCGCGCTTAACACCGCCGCGCAGCAGGCCGGACGCGCCATCAGAATAGTCGCGAGGCATCTGAACAGGGGCCTGATCGTTACCGGCCTCAGAGTCTGCCAGACGGTTGCGGAACGGGTTGGTTTCCGCGGTCATTTCCGGCAGCAGGCTGCTGGAGCTTTTTGCCATGTGCTGATACAGCTGGCGGTAGTCGGTCGCCATATTGTCCAGCAGCTCAGCGCTACGGGCAAAGTGGCTGACCAGCTCTTCGCGGTACTCTTCCAGCTCGGCTTTGTTCTTTTCCAGTTCGTATTGCAGTGACTGCTGCTGACGCAATTTGCGATTACCGAAACGCATGGCCACAGCACCGATCACGATGCCGACGACTAAACCGATTAGCGCATATTCCCAGGTCATGAACTTCTCCCGTTGTCTTGTTGTTCCGTAGGGTGTTGGCTCGGCTCCTGCCTGTGCCTGATATTGCCACTATAACCGCTATTTCTGCAGAAGTGGAATCCTGACGTATCATCGCGTAGTGTAGAACGGCCTTTTTTTCATCAGTCACGCCTGCTGATGAGGTTTAATTGAAGGAATAACAACAAGATTATGCAAAACCTGTCCCCCGCATCGCGATATCAACTGGCCCTGGACGAGGGCTCACATCAGCCGGATGACGTTCAACGTGAAGCGGTTAACCGTCTGGATACCCTTTTCCATGAGCTTACGGCAAAACCTGCGGAAGCAGGGCAGAGCGGTGGGCTGAAGGCGGCATTGAGCCGACTGCTCGGAAAAAAAGAGCCACAGGCTAACGCCCCGGCACGCGGTTTATATATGTGGGGCGGTGTCGGTCGCGGGAAAACCTGGTTGATGGATCTGTTTTATCAGAGCCTGCCGGGTGAGCGTAAACAACGCCTGCACTTTCACCGCTTTATGCTGCGGGTGCATGAAGAGTTAACGGCGCTGCAGGGCAAAAGCGATCCGCTGGAGATTGTGGCTGACAGGTTTAAATCTGAAACGGACGTCCTCTGTTTCGATGAGTTTTTTGTTTCGGATATCACCGATGCCATGCTGTTGGGCGGCCTGATGAAAGCGCTGTTTGCCCGCGGAATCACGCTGGTCGCCACCTCGAATATTCCGCCGGATGAGCTGTATCGTAACGGCCTCCAGCGGGCGCGTTTCCTGCCTGCCATTGATGCCATCAAACAGCATTGTGACATTATGAATGTTGATGCAGGCGTGGATTACCGTTTGCGCACGCTGACTCAGGCGCACCTGTGGCTCTCACCGCTGAATGCCGAGACCACCCGCCAGATGGATAAACTGTGGCTGGCGCTGGCGGGAGCAAAGCGCGAAAACGCCCCGACGCTGGAGATTAACCATCGTCCGTTGCCTACGCTCGGTGTTGAAAACCAAACGCTGGCGGTCTCTTTTGCGACGCTGTGCGTGGACGCCCGCAGTCAGCACGACTACATCGCCCTTTCGCGCCTGTTCCACACGGTGATGCTGCTGGATGTACCCGTCATGACACGGCTGATGGAAAGCGAGGCGCGACGCTTCATTGCGCTGGTGGACGAGTTTTACGAACGCCACGTCAAGCTGGTGGTGAGCGCCGAGGTGCCTTTATATGAGGTGTATCAGGGGGAACGTTTGAAGTTTGAGTTCCAGCGCTGCCTGTCGCGCCTGCAGGAGATGCAGAGCGAGGAGTATCTGAAGCTGGAGCATATGCCTTAAATGCTACCCTCTCCCCGTGGGAGAGGGGCTGGGGGTGAGGGCACCGGACCGCAAAAACTTGCCCCCCGAAAAACCCATTCCAAATCACATTTAAGGGTCGATCTTTGACCTCAACTTCTCTATAATCTTGCGACCCCACGTTACGAGAAGGTTTTTTTCCCGAAACTTTCTATGTGTCGGCATGAGCTATTCGAAGGGGTAGGTTTGCCGGACTTTGTCGTGTGAACCTCAACTGACTAAACGTTTGGGTGTTCACCAACGTGTAACTTATTATTTGGGTAAGCTTTTAATGAAAACTTTTACAGCTAAACCAGAAACCGTACAACGCGACTGGTATGTTGTTGACGCGACCGGTAAAACTCTGGGCCGTCTGGCTACTGAACTGGCTCGTCGCCTGCGCGGTAAGCACAAAGCGGAATACACTCCGCACGTTGATACTGGTGACTACATCATCGTTCTGAACGCAGAAAAAGTTGCTGTAACCGGCAACAAGCGCGAAGACAAAATGTACTACCACCACACTGGCCACATCGGTGGTATCAAAGAAGCGACCTTTGAAGAGATGATTGCTCGCCGTCCTGAGCGTGTGATTGAAATCGCGGTTAAAGGCATGCTGCCAAAAGGCCCGCTGGGTCGTGCTATGTTCCGTAAACTGAAAGTTTACGCAGGTAACGAGCACAACCACGCGGCACAGCAACCGCAAGTTCTTGACATCTAATCGGGATTATAGGCAATGGCTGAAAATCAATACTACGGCACTGGTCGCCGCAAAAGTTCCGCAGCTCGCGTGTTCATCAAACCGGGCAACGGTAAAATCGTAATCAACCAGCGTTCTCTGGAACAGTACTTCGGTCGCGAAACTGCCCGCATGGTAGTTCGCCAGCCGCTGGAACTGGTTGATATGGTAGAAAAACTGGATCTGTACATCACCGTTAAAGGTGGTGGTATCTCCGGTCAGGCAGGTGCGATCCGTCACGGTATCACCCGCGCTCTGATGGAGTACGACGAATCCCTGCGTTCTGAACTGCGTAAAGCTGGCTTCGTTACTCGTGACGCTCGTCAGGTTGAACGTAAGAAAGTGGGTCTGCGTAAAGCACGTCGTCGTCCACAGTTCTCCAAACGTTAATCATTTTCTGCTCACGCAGAACGATTGGCGAAAAACCCGCTTCGGCGGGTTTTTTTATGGGTAATGCTCAGGTTATCCACATTATCAATGCATATATCTCCTCTTTTTCCGCATTTCCAGAATCCCCTCACCACAAAGCCATCAAAATCTGGTAAACTATCATCCAATTTTCTGCCCAAATATCGGTGAATACTCGATTTTTGTTCGATTCTTGAACAATGTGTCTTCTCTGGGATGGGCGCTACATCATCTGGCTGGCCCCACCGGGCCGGTAGCAGTAAAAATTCTGAATATACCTGGAGGTTTTCATGGCTGTCGCTGCCAACAAACGTTCGGTAATGACGCTGTTTTCTGGTCCTACTGACATTTATAGCCATCAGGTTCGTATCGTGCTGGCCGAGAAGGGTGTCAGTTTTGAGATCGAGCATGTGGAAAAGGATAACCCACCTCAGGATCTGATCGATCTCAACCCGAGCCAAAGTGTACCAACGCTGGTGGATCGCGAGCTGACCCTGTGGGAATCCCGTATCATTATGGAATACCTGGATGAGCGTTTCCCGCATCCACCGCTGATGCCTGTTTACCCTGTGGCGCGTGGCGAAAGCCGCCTGTACATGCAGCGTATCGAGAAAGACTGGTACACGCTGATGAACGTGATCGAAAACGGTTCTGCTTCAGAAGCAGACGCTGCACGTAAACAACTGCGTGAAGAGCTGCTGGCGATTGCCCCTGTGTTCGGCCAGAAACCGTTCTTCCTGAGCGATGAGTTCAGCCTGGTGGACTGCTACCTGGCACCGCTGCTGTGGCGCCTGCCGACACTTGGCGTTGAATTCAGCGGCCCGGGCGCAAAAGAGCTGAAAGGCTATATGACCCGCGTCTTTGAACGCGACTCCTTCCTGGCATCCTTAACTGAACCGGAACGTGAAATGCGTCTCGGCCGAGGCTAATGACTGTGGAAATGTCACAACTTTCACCACGCCGTCCGTATCTGCTGCGCGCCTTCTATGAATGGCTGCTGGATAACCAGCTCACGCCGCACCTGGTTGTGGATGTGACGTTGCCGGGCGTGCTGGTTCCGATGGAATACGCGCGTGACGGACAGATCGTTTTGAACATTGCCCCCCGTGCGGTGGGTAATCTTGAACTGGCGAACGACGAAGTGCGTTTTAACGCGCGTTTCGGCGGCGTACCACGTCAGGTTTCCGTGCCGCTGGCCGCGGTGCTGGCTATCTACGCGCGGGAAAACGGCGCGGGTACGATGTTCGAGCCGGAAGCGGCTTACGATGAAGAGGTTGCCAGCCTGAATGAAGACGATGCAACCGGGGAGCGAGACAGCGACACGGTGATGTCGGTTATCGACGGCGACAAACCTGACCGCCAGGATGAAAACGATCCTGATGACGATCCGCCACCACGCGGCGGGCGTCCGGCTCTCAGAGTGGTAAAATAAGCGTCATCCATTATAAAATCCAGCCCTCCTCAGTCGGCTGGATTTTTTTTTGCCGATGTAAAGATTAAACGACTGTTGAGCGGATATTTTTTCTATGTATAGATTTGTACAAAATTAAGACAGTGCAATACTTTATTCTATATAACAGAAATTTTGGAATACAAAGCCGGAAAAAACAAAGCATCGCAAGCAATAATTATTCTGAATATAAATGGTCTAAAAAGATCTGGAAACCTCTGTTTTATAAATTCCGCCTATTGTTTGAGTAAATCTAAAAAGAAAAGTTAATAAACCTAAGTTGCATGTATTTATCATTTCTATATTATCGCACCATGCATTTTGCAAACGGAGGTAATAGCGACTAACAAGGATGGAATCAGTCGAATTTTATTTTCTATAAATCATAAGTTATGGATTAACTCGTGAAAAAAATTCTATTGGCTACAGCATTATTCCTTTGCGTAAACTCTACGTTTGCCGCTGAAACCGCGATATTGAAAATTAAAGGGACGCTGACAGCCTCTGCCTGTACCCCTGAATTTAGCAATGGCGGCGTGGTGGACTATGGAAATATCCGCTTAGGTGAATTGTCCTCTACGGCGGTGAACCAGTTAGGGCAACGGAATATCGATCTCACCATCACCTGCACGGCAGCAACAAAAGTGGCCTGGAATATGATAGACGATCGCGCCGACTCTAACGCAGGATTAACCGTTTCTGCCGGTACATTTACGGGTGGGGCACAGAGTGCGACTAACCAGACCTATGGCGTTGGCAAAGCAGGCACGGTAAATATTGGCTCTTATGCCATGTTTATGAAGGTGAATAGCGTTACTGCAGACGGAAAATCTGTCGATCCAATATATCAGCAGAATGGCTCAACGACCTGGGCTAAGAGTACTGATGGTTCAAGTCAGGGTGAAAATAATCGCAATATTACCGTCGCATTATCGGGAAGTATTGACCCGCTTGCTTTCCAGACAGCAACATTTCCGCTGGTAACGTCTCTGGCTATTCAGAATACCACAACGCTTGCCATTACCGATGATACCCGGCTGGATGGTCAGTTGACGATCAGCCTAAAGTATCTGTAATTCTTTCAAATTTAAAGTGAGTTAAATTTAATGCAGAGGGAACACCCTTTCTCTCAAAAATAAGCGCCATCAACACGGAATGTTAAGTAGTGCTTTCAAGGAATATACATATGACATGCTCTAAAAAGGTTTTATTTAAAACACTCGCTGCCGCAGTTTTATTCTCTGCACAGTTTGGCGTACATGCAGCCGGTATGGTGCCAGAAACCAGTCTGCTGGTAATTGATGAAGCGACCCACAGTGGCACCATCAACGTCAAAAATACCGATAGCCATCCGTCGCTGCTGTACACCGACGTGGTGGATCTGCCGGATGATAAAGGCCTGAAACTTGTCACCACTCAGCCCGTGGTACGTCTCGAGCCCGGTCAGACTCAGCAATTGCGCTTCATCCTGCAAACCAGCAAACCGCTGGACGTTGAGCACTACAAGCGTGTGACCTTCGAAGGGATCCCGCCGAAGAGCGATGACAATAAAGTGAAAATTGGCATCAATATTCGTCAGGACCTGCCCGTGCTGATTCGCCCTGCGAAGCTGGCCGTGGTAACCGATGCGTGGAAATTCCTCGACTGGACCGCGTCAGGCACGTCCGTCACGGTAAAAAACCCAAGCAAATATGTCGTGCGTCTGGCACAGAACGTGGTGCTGCAGCCTTCAGGCATCAGCGGATCGCTTGCCAAAACCTACATTTTACCCGGTGAAACCATGACGGTTTCTATGGGCAAATCCGTCAGTGGAAACACGAAAGTGAAGTTTTTCCCGGCCAGCCGTTATGGGGTAGAAGTGCCCAGCTTTATCTCGGATCTCAATAAAAAATAAAGGATTATGGCGGTGCGTAAAAAAAGCCAACTTGCACTTTTTGTGCGCGCTGTGATTTATAGCGCAATACCTCTGATGTTGCTTGATGCTCCCTCCCTCCACGCGAGGGAGGTGACGTTTGATACTGATATCCTGAAATCACGTGGTCTTGGGGCCGATCTAAACCGCTATTTTGCGCAAGCGCCGCGCTTTTTACCGGGGACGCATTCCGTTTCTGTCAAAGTGAACGGTAACGATCGCGGAACAGCGGCCGTACGCTTCAGTGAAGACGGAACGATGTGCGTTGATAACGACTTCCTGGAATTTGCAGGTCTCATGCCGGTGCCCATAAAGGCGAATGAGACCTGCCATGATCTGCGTAGCGATTACGCTCAGGCGGTGATCAATCCCTTGCCAAACCAGGAAGCGGTCGAGCTTTATCTGCCAGCGGAAGCACTTAACAGCCTGAGCGCTGATGTCAAAAATTTCCAGCATGGCGGCACGGCAGGGATGCTTAACTACTCGCTCTTCAGCACCAAAAACGAATACAGCGGAAGTGACAGCAGCAGTAACCGTTACTCACAGGCAAGCCTGGAGGCGGGCTTCAACGCGATGGATTGGTCGCTACGCAGCCGCTATATCCTGACGGATGACGACGGCAACCGAAACGCAGAGAGTATTTATACCTACGCAGAGTATGTGTTTGTTCCTCAACGCCTGACCATGCAGGTGGGGGAAATTAACGCCATGTCAGATGTGTTAAGCGGCGTCCCGATTACCGGTGTGCAGTTAATGCCGACCAGCGGTCTGCAGAAAGACAGCTCGGGGGTGAGCGTATCCGGTATTGCCCGAACCTCGCAGGCGCGCGTTGAAGTGCGTCAAAACGGAAGACTCATTTTCAACACGTTAGTACCGGCGGGCCCGTTCACGCTGGATGACGTCCCGATGGTCCGTAACAACGTCGATCTTGACGTCACCGTTGTGGAGTCCGACGGTTCGACCAACCGCTACATTGTTCCCGCCGCATCCGTAAAAGCCCGAAATCTTTCAAAACCAAACGGCCTGACCGTTTCGGCGGGCCAGGTGCGTGGTATAGACAGTGACTACAGCGATCCGCTGGTGTTCAACGTATCCGATGGCTGGCGAATTTTCCCCTGGATGAACCTGCTTGCCTCCGGCGTGGTGGCCGAAGATTATCAGGCCGCGGGGGCGCGCACAGAATTTATGGTTACCGATGGCTGGAACGTCTCCACCAGTATGGCCGCCAGCAACGCGCAATTTGGCGACAGTGATAATGGTATCAAAAACGAACTCCAGAGCGATTACTCGTTGACTGAGAATGTCGGCCTGTCTGCCAGTATGGCCCATTACAGCGGTGATTATCGCGAACTCGCAGATGCCATGGATGATGATTATCAGGGCTATGACAACAGTTATTCGGCCAACGTACGTTGGTCCACAGAATTGGCCGGGGCATTTAGTGCGGGCCTGAGCTACAACCAGGCCGCAGGAGACGGCGAAGATTCCCGCTACTTGCTTCTGTCGTGGGGGAAAACCTTCAAATACGCTTCAATCAACGTGAACTGGCAAAGCGCAGTGGGCAGCACGGATGACGACCAGGACGACGATCTGCTCTATATCAACCTCAGCATTCCGTTAGGCGGTTCGCAGAGCCTGAGTTCGTATATGCGTAAGCAGGGCGACAGCACCAGCTATGGTCTGGCGAACAGCGGGTCGCTGGGGGAGAACACCAACTACTATATTTCTGCCGATCGTGATGACGAATCACAGGAAAACAGCTTCAACGGCAACATCAACACTAATCTTCACTACACCCAGCTTAGCGTCGGGGGCGGTACCAGCGGCGATCATCAGCGTAACTACAATGCGACCCTGTCTGGCGGCATTGCGATGCACAAAGACGGTGTGACCTTCTCACCGTATTCCATCAAGGACACGTTTGCCATCGCCAGACTCAGCGAACCGAAAGCGGGCGTTGAGATCACCACGCCGCAGGGCACCGTCTGGACCGACCGCTGGGGCCAGGCTGTCATTCCCGGCCTGACTGAATGGCGTAACTCACGTATCGAAGTGGATGCGAACAAGCTACCGCAGAGCATGACCCTGGCGAACGGGACCAAATATATTGCTGCTGCACATGGCTCGGTAAGCGAAGTGAGCTTCAAAGTATTGAACAGCCGCCGCGTGATGTTACGTATTAAGCAGGCCGACGGGAAGCCGCTGACGAAAGGTCTGTCGGTGGTGGATGATAAAAATAACTACGTGGTGACGGTGGTTGATGACGGACATGTCTTCCTGAACGATGCCGATCAGATTAGCGCGCTTTATGCCGTTGATGATGACAATAACCGACTGTGCAAACTTGATTTTACGCTTCCTGAAAAGCACGACGAAGACGCGTTTTACGAAGAAGTTAACGGAGTATGTCGATGAACATTCAACGTCTGGCTGCGCTATTGCTGCTTGCTTTACCGTGCCTTTCTTATGCTGACGATTGTCAGCTAACGCTCTCTCAGCCGGTTGTGGATTATCATCAGATGCGGCGTGACAGCATTGTCACCAGCCAGCAGAGCTGGAACAAAATGCCGGAAAAAGACATAAATGTCAGCGTCTATTGCCCGGAAAAACAGCAGATGGCGACGCTGTTACAGGGGGCTTCTGGTCAGAAAGGGCGTTTTCAGTTTGGTCAGAACGGTGGTGTGGCGATAAAGGTCAGCAACCTGACGCTGGATGGTAAAAGCTACAACGTAGGGAAAACAACGGATCAGGTGAATTTTACGCCGGATACTGATAATGGGTCATCGCTCTATATCCGCAATAACGAGGCTGTCGTGGCGGTTGAAAACGGCAGGGTACCCAGCGGCCAGCAGATGAACTTTACCGTCACCATTTTCCCGGTGCTCAATGACAGCGCGTTTAACCATATTTCGGATCAAACCGCGCTGGAGACCGATTTAACCTGGCAACTGCTTAAAAAATAAAAGTTGGCCCGGCAATCGCCGGGCCATTTTTTACACTTCCAGATAGTTCAGTATACCGTCTGCCGCCTTACGGCCTTCGGCAATTGCCGTCACCACCAGGTCAGAACCACGAACGATATCACCACCGGCGAAGATTTTCGGGTTGCTGGTCTGGAACGCATTGTCGCTGCCTTCTGGCGCGATAATACGACCCTGTGAATCCAGCTCAACGCTGTGCTTCGCCAGCCACTCCATGCTGTGAGGACGGAAACCGAACGCCATGACGACCGCGTCAGCCGGGATCACGTGCTCAGAACCAGCCACGATCTCCGCGCGACGGCGGCCTTTGGCATCCGGGGCACCCATCTCGGTGCGCGCCATCTTCACGCCGCTCACTTTACCGTTGGCATTCACTTCAATACCCAGAGGCTGGATGTTGAACTGGAACTCCACGCCCTCTTCACGCGCGTTTTTCACTTCGCGTTTTGAGCCCGGCATGTTCTCTTCGTCACGACGGTAAGCACAGATTACGTGCGCCGCGTTCTGACGAATGGAGGTACGCACGCAGTCCATCGCGGTGTCACCACCGCCCAGTACCACCACGCGTTTGCCTTCCATGCTGACGTAAGGCTCATCGGCCGTTTCGCCATATCCCATGATCTGCTTGGTGTTGGCAATCAGGAACGGCAGCGCGTCGTACACCCCTGGCGCGTCTTCGTTCTCGAGTCCGCCACGCATGGACTGATAGGTACCCACGCCCAGGAACACGGCGTCGTAATCCTTCAGCAGATCGTCGAGCTGCACGTCGCGGCCCACTTCCACATTCAGTTTGAACTCAATGCCCATGCCGGTGAAGATTTCACGGCGACGGGTCATAACCTCTTTCTCCAGCTTGAAGGCCGGGATACCGAAGGTCAGCAGGCCGCCGATCTCCGGATGACGGTCAAAGACCACCGCCTTCACGCCGTTACGGGTCAGGACATCTGCACAGGCCAGGCCCGCCGGACCCGCGCCGATGATCGCCACGCGCTTGTCGGTTTGCTTCACGCCGGTCATATCCGGACGCCAGCCCATCTCAAACGCTTTATCGTTGATGTAGCGCTCAATGTTACCGATGGTCACCGCGCCAAACTCGTCGTTCAGCGTACAGGAGCCTTCACACAGACGGTCCTGCGGACACACGCGGCCGCACACTTCTGGCAGGGTGTTGGTCTGGTGAGAAAGCTCGGCGGCTTCAAAAATACGCCCTTCGTTGGCCAGCTTCAGCCAGTTAGGGATGTAGTTATGGACCGGACATTTCCACTCACAGTAAGGGTTACCGCAGGACAGGCAGCGGTCTGCCTGTGCTTTGGCCTGGCCTTCTGAAAACGGCTCATAGATTTCTACAAATTCAATTTTACGGATCTTCAGCGGTTTCTTTGGCGGATCAACACGCTGCAGGTCGATAAACTGGTATACGTTCTGGCTCATCTGAATTCCTTACTGCGCCTGCACACGCAGCTCTGCTGCGCTACGACTACGGTGACCCAACAGGGCTTTAACATCGCTGGACTTCGGTTTAACCAGCGCGAATTTCGCAGAGAACGCTGGCCAGTTCGCCAGGATCTCTTCGCCGCGCGAAGAACCGGTATGCTGCACGTGTTCGGTAATCAAACCGCGCAGGTGTTCTTCGTGGATCGCCAGCGTATCAACGTCCAGCACTTCCACCAGCTCCGGGTTCACGCGTTTGCGGAACTCACCATCTTCATCCAGGACGTATGCAAAACCGCCCGTCATGCCTGCGCCAAAGTTCACGCCGGTTTTCCCCAGCACGCAAACAATCCCGCCCGTCATGTATTCACAGCCGTTATCACCAATGCCTTCCACCACGGTGATAGCACCGGAGTTACGCACCGCAAAACGCTCACCCGCACGGCCCGCGGCAAACAGACGGCCACCGGTCGCGCCGTAGAGACAGGTGTTACCGATGATGCTGGCTTCGTGACTGCGGAAGGCAGAGCCCACCGGAGGACGCACCGCCAGCAGACCACCCGCCATGCCTTTACCGACGTAGTCGTTAGCATCGCCAGTCAGGTAAAGCTCAACGCCGCCGGCATTCCACACGCCGAAGCTCTGACCCGCCGTACCGCTGAAGTGCGCGGTGATCGGATCCGCTGCCAGCCCCTGATCGCCGTGCGTTTGCGCGATGTAACCAGAGAGCGACGCACCCACAGAGCGGTCGGTGTTGCGGATATCAAACCAGAACGTTTTGCTCTGCTTCTCATCCACATATGGCTTCGCCTGCTGCAGCAGCTGCGCGTTCAGCACGCCATTGTCGAACGGCGGGTTGTTCTCGGTGCAGTAGACCGCCTTACCTGGATGCGGCTCGGCCGTTTCCAGCAGCTTGCCCAGATCCAGTTTCTGCTGTTTGGCAGTGAAACCGTCCAGCTCTTTCAGCAGGTCGGTACGGCCAATCAGATCCACCAGACGTTTTACACCCAGTTGCGCCATCAGCTCGCGGGTTTCACGGGCGATGAAGTCAAAGTAGTTTGTCACTTTGAACGGCAGGCCGTGATAGTGGTTCTTACGCAGCTTCTCGTCCTGGGTTGCAACGCCGGTCGCACAGTTGTTCAGGTGGCAAATACGCAGGTATTTACAGCCCAGCGCAACCATCGGGCCGGTACCAAAGCCGAAGCTTTCCGCACCCAGAATCGCCGCTTTGATGATGTCGAGGCCGGTTTTCAGGCCGCCGTCCACCTGCAGACGGATCTTATGACGCAGACCGTTTGCCACCAGCGCCTGTTGGGTTTCCACCAGGCCCAGCTCCCACGGACAACCCGCGTATTTCACGGAAGAGAGCGGGCTTGCACCGGTGCCACCGTCGTAGCCGGCGATGGTGATGAGATCCGCATAGGCTTTCGCCACACCGGTCGCGATGGTGCCGACGCCCGGTTCGGAAACCAGCTTCACGGAGATCATCGCTTTCGGGTTGACCTGTTTCAGGTCGAAAATCAGCTGCGCCAGATCCTCGATAGAGTAGATATCGTGGTGCGGCGGCGGGGAGATCAGCGTCACGCCCGGTACCGAGTAACGCAGTTTGGCGATGTACGGGGTGACTTTATCACCCGGTAACTGACCGCCTTCGCCCGGTTTTGCCCCCTGAGCGACTTTAATCTGAATGACGTCGGCGTTGACCAGGTACGCTGGCGTTACGCCAAAGCGACCAGATGCCACCTGCTTGATACGGGACACTTTATTGGTGCCGTAGCGGGCAGGATCTTCACCGCCTTCACCGGAGTTAGAGTTACCGCCGATGCTGTTCATCGCTTCGGCCAGCGCCTCGTGGGCTTCCGGGCTTAATGCGCCGATGGACATCGCAGCGGTGTCAAAGCGTTTGAACAGCTCAGACGCAGGCTCTACGTCGTCGATGCTGACCGCTTCATCACCTGGGTTCAGCGCCAGCAGATCGCGCAGCGTGGCTGCCGGGCGGTTGTTCACCAGCTCAGCATACTGCTGATAATCGCTGTACTCGCCGCTCTGGACGGCCTGCTGCAGCGTGCGCACCACGTCCGGGTTGTAGGCGTGATACTCGCCACCGTGAACGTACTTCAGCAGACCACCTTGCTCCAGCGGCTTACGTGCCAGCCAGGCGCGCTTAGACAGGTTCACCAGATCCTGCTGGAAGTCGGCAAAACCGGCTCCACCGATGCGGCTGACCACGCCCTGGAAGCAGAGGTTTGCCACGTCGTTATGCAGGCCAACCGCTTCAAACAGCTTCGAGCAGCGGTAAGAGGCGATGGTCGAGATGCCCATTTTGGACATGATTTTGTAGAGACCTTTGTTGATGCCGTTACGGTAGTTCAGCATCACGGTACGGTAATCTTTGTCGATCGCGCGGGTGTCCACCAGACGAGCCAGCGTTTCGTAGGCAAGGTATGGATAGATCGCCGTCGCACCAAAGCCTAACAGCACGGCAAAGTGGTGCGGATCGCGTGCGCTTGCGGTTTCAACAATGATGTTGGCGTCGCAGCGCAGGCTCTTATCGACCAGACGCGTCTGGATAGCCCCCACCGCCATTGGCGCAGGTACCGGCAGGCGGTTCTTCGCAATATTACGGTCAGACAGCACCAGCAGAACGGTGCCGTTACGCACCATCTGTTCCGCTTTGTCACACAGCGCGTTCACCGTCTCTTCGAGGGTCGCTTCGGTCACGTCGAAGGTGATATCGAGCGTGTCAGCGCGGTAGTGATCCTCTTTCAGCGTGGTGAGCTGTTTGAAATCGGAGTAAAGCAGGATCGGAGATTTAAAGGTCAGGCGGTGAGCCTGGCCTTCTGCCTCGCAGAAGACGTTCATCTCGCGACCAATGCTTGTTGCCAATGACATGACGTGGGCTTCACGCAGCGGGTCGATTGGCGGGTTGGTCACCTGTGCAAACTGTTGACGGAAGTAGTCATAAATTACACGTGGCTGACTGGAGAGCACGGCAAACGGGGTATCGTCACCCATGGAGCCGACAGCCTCCTGACCGTTTTCACCAAGCACGCGGATGACGGAATCCAGCTCTTCCGCACTGTAGTTAAACTGCTTCTGGAAGCTTGCCAGCGTATCGTCGTCCAGCTCGCGGCTGCCCACTTCTTCATCCGGCAGATCTTCGAACGGTACCAGACGGCGCACGTTTTTCTCCATCCACTCTTTATAGGGATGGCGGCTCTTCAGATCGTTGTCTGTTTCAGCGGAGTGCAGAATACGCCCACCGCGGGTATCGATAACCATCAGCTCGCCCGGCCCAACACGGCCTTTCTCAACCACTTCGTCAGGCTGGTAATCCCAGATACCGACTTCTGAGGCGCAGGTGATGAGCTTGTCTTTGGTGATGACGTAGCGCGCCGGACGCAGACCGTTACGGTCCAGGTTACAGGCGGCAAAACGACCGTCGGACATGACGATGCCCGCCGGGCCATCCCATGGCTCCATGTGCATGGAGTTAAAGTCAAAGAATGCGCGCAGCTCCGGATCCATATCCGGATTGTTCTGCCAGGCCGGTGGCACGAGCAGACGCATGGCACGCACGATATCCATGCCGCCTGCCAGCAGCAGTTCCAGCATGTTATCCATGGAGCTGGAGTCAGAGCCGGTTTCGTTAACGAACGGCGCAGCATCATGCAGGTCCGGGATCAGCGGGGTCTGGAACTTATAGGTACGGGCGCGCGCCCACTGGCGGTTACCGGTGATGGTGTTGATCTCGCCGTTGTGTGCCAGATAGCGGAACGGCTGTGCCAGCGGCCAGCGTGGAACGGTGTTGGTGGAGAAGCGCTGGTGGAACAGGCAAATGGCCGATTCCAGACGCAGGTCCGCCAGGTCCAGGTAGAAGCGCGGCAGGTCAGCCGGCATACACAGACCTTTATAGATGTTCACCAGGTTCGAGAGGCTACAGACGTAGAACTCTTTATCGTCCTGGAGACGTTTTTCAATGCGGCGGCGGGCAATAAACAGACGGCGTTCCATATCACGTGGACGCCAGCCCGCAGGCGCATTAACAAAAATCTGTTCAATACGAGGCAGCGAGGAGAGGGCGATTTCACCGAGCACCCCTTCGTTGGTTGGCACATCGCGCCAGCCGACAATAGACAGGGTTTCACGCTGAAGTTCTTCTTCAACGATGCGGCGTGAGGCGGCAGCTTTTTCAGGATCCTGATTCAGGAACAGCATACCGACAGCGTAGTTTTTGGCTAAACGCCAGCCGCGCTCTTCCGCCACGATACGGAAGAAACGATCCGGTTTTTGCAGCAGCAGGCCGCAACCGTCGCCGGTTTTACCATCGGCAAGGATGGCACCACGGTGCTGCATACGGGCCAGTGCGTGAATAGCAGTACGCACTACCTTGTGGCTAGGTTCGCCTTCTATGTGGGCGATCAGGCCGAAACCACAGTTATCCTTCTCAAGGGATTTATCGTACAACATATCAGTGAACCTCCCCAGGCTCGTCGGGCTTCCCACTGAACCGTGGCGCACAGGCACAGAAAGAGCATGGCGACGGGGTTTGCGTTTCATACGCGGACCTCGCATTCGCCCTCTTTTCATCCTTTCGCGCAGGTAAACAAGTTTGAGGACTTGCTTCAGAGGGAATCTCAATTACTGCATAAATATGATGAGCAGGCCGCTCATCCAGAAAGCTTCCAGCGGATTTCCAACTTATCGGGAATTGGTACACAGGTCAAATGGCAATCTTATTTATACAAAAATGTGCTATAGAGAAGATAATGTATTGTATTTAAAAGATATTTAACTATTTTTACAACCACTAAGCGCCCTGCGAAGTCGCAGCGGAGTGTGATCTGACTCACTATATGAAAGCGGTATTATTGATGCAGCGTGCTGAATGCCGGTTTTTTTACAGGATAATAAACTGCTGTGCGGTTTAAACCCGCATAAAGTCACTGTTTTTCAGTGCTGGCGTTATAAATAAAAAAAACAATCAGAACATAAGGAAAAGTAATCACATTTGGTGTGAATGAAATTGCAGTAATCTTGAGTAGTTATTCAAATAGATAAAGGCCAGCCAGGGCGATTGATCCAGGTCATCGCCGATGGTGGCTAAAAATGGCAGGCTTGTCCCCTTTCTTCGGGACGGTCTATCAGATTATGCAGTTACAGAAATTAGTCAATATGTTTGGTGGGGATCTTTTGCAGCGCTACGGGCAAAAGGTTCACAAGCTGACGCTGCATGGCGGTTTTAGCTGCCCGAATCGCGATGGTACGCTCGGGCGCGGCGGCTGCACCTTCTGTAACGTGGCCTCCTTTGCGGACGAGGCGCAGCAGCATAAATCTATCGCGGAACAGCTCGCGCATCAGGCCCGTCTTGTGAACCGGGCAAAGCAGTATCTGGCCTATTTCCAGGCCTACACCAGCACATGGGCGGAAGTGCAGGTGCTGCGTTCGATGTATCAGCAGGCGGTTGCTCAGGCGAACATTGTCGGGCTGTGTGTCGGTACGCGTCCGGACTGCGTGCCCGACGCGGTGCTGGATTTACTCAGCGAGTATAAAGAGCAGGGCTATGAGATCTGGCTGGAACTAGGCCTGCAAAGCGCGCATTACAAAACCCTGCACCGTATTAATCGCGGCCATGATTTTGCCTGCTATCAGCGCACCACCCGCCTGGCCCGCGAACGTGGCCTGAAAGTCTGCACGCATCTGATTGTCGGCCTGCCGGGAGAAGGGCAGCAGCATGGCCTGGAGACGCTGGAAAAAGTCGTTGAGACAGGCGTGGACGGGATCAAGCTGCACCCGCTGCATATTGTGCAGGGCAGCATTATGGCCAAAGCCTGGCAAGCCGGGCGGTTAAACGGCATCGCACTCGACGAGTATACGGTAACGGCAGGGGAGATGATCCGTCATACGCCGCCCGAGATTGTCTATCACCGTATCTCCGCCAGCGCCCGCCGTCCAACGCTTCTGGCACCGCTGTGGTGTGAGAACCGCTGGACGGGGATGGTGGAGATTGACCGCTATCTGCATGAGCACGGTGTGCAGGGCTCGGCGCTGGGACGGCCGTGGGTCGCTCCGCTACCGGCGGCGACCGCCTAACAGACTCCCCAGCATGCCGCGCACTATCTGATTCGTGACCTGCCGCGCGGCGCTTTTCGCCATCGTCTGTACAACGCCATCGCGCTTGCCGCCGCGCGGCCCGGTACTGCCAAACAAAATGTCTTTCAGCCCACCCAGAATGCCGTCATCCACCGCGACTGACTGCCCCCTGGCGGGTGGGGCGTCCTGCGAGTCGGTGGTGGCCTGTACCCCTTTTTGCAGCATCTCGAAGGCAGATTCGCGATCCACTTCATCTTCGTATTTCCCGTAAACCGGGGAGTGGTTAATCAGGCCGTTGCGCTCATCGTCCGTTACCGGCCCCATTCGCGAGCAAGGGGCAATCACCATGGCGCGTTCCACAATGGACGGACTGCCTTTGGCATCCAGGAAGGAGATCAGCGCTTCACCGGTACCCAGCGCCTGAATCGCCGCTTCGGTATCAAAGGCCGGGTTCGCGCGCATGGTTTGTGCGGCAGCTTTGACGGCTTTCTGATCTTTTGGCGTAAAGGCGCGCAGGGCATGCTGGACGCGGTTACCGAGCTGCCCCAGCACGTTATCGGGGATATCCGACGGGTTTTGCGAAACAAACCACACGCCGACGCCTTTGGAGCGGATCAGCCGGATAACCTGCTCGATCTTGTCGAGCAGCACCTGCGGCGCATCGTTGAACAGCAGGTGCGCTTCGTCGAAGAAGAACACCAGCTTCGGCTTCTCAAGGTCGCCCGCCTCCGGCAGCTGTTCGTAAAGTTCAGAGAGCATCCACAGCAGGCTGGCGGCGTAGAGTTTCGGCATCTGATAGAGCTTCTCTGAGCTCAGAATGTTGATGATGCCTTTGCCGTTGCTGTCAGTGCGCATCCAGTCTTTGATATCGAGCATCGGCTCGCCGAAGAAATGTTCTGCACCCTGTTGCTCCAGCGTCAGCAACCCGCGCTGAATGGCCCCCACGGAGGCACTGCTGATGTTTCCGTACTGGTTCTGGAAGGATTTAGCGTTATCGCCGATGTATTGGGTAATGGCGCGCAGATCTTTGAAATCGAGCAGCAGCAGCCCCTGATCGTCGGCAATACGGAAGATGATGTTCAACACCCCGGACTGGACATCGTTGAGATTCAGGAGACGGGCCAGCAGCAGCGGACCAAGATCGGAGACGGTGGCACGTACCGGATGACCTTTCTCACCAAAGATATCCCAGACAACTACCGGGTTGTTGTGCGGCGTCCAGTCATTGACGCCGATATTTTTCAGACGCTCAAGGAGTTTTTCTGAGGGTGCTCCCTCCTGAGCCACACCGGTTAAATCGCTTTTTACATCGGCCATAAAGACCGGCACGCCAATCTCAGAGAGCGATTCGGCCAGTTTCTGCAGGGTAACGGTTTTCCCCGTCCCGGTGGCGCCGGTGATCAGGCCGTGACGGTTCGCCATCGCAGGCAGTAAAAACAGCTCTTTCTCCAGCGTCCTGGCAATTAACAATGGTGTACTCATGATACTCATCCTCTCTTAGTCCTGGGTGGAGTATAGGCAACCTGACGGCAAAATGGCGTTAAAAATTCCTTACTTTGCGGCGTATTACCCAGCGCGGACTATGCTTTTGCATACGGTTCACAACAAGTTGAGAATGTATGTCCAGATTCTTTTTTAATAATCGCAAACAACTGGTCAACGATGCTATTGAAGGCATTCTGATTTCTGCTCCGCACGGTAACCTCGTCAAGCTTGATGTTGATCCTGCCATTCGCATTGTGGCCCGCAGCGACTGGGACAAGAGCCGCGTGGCGGTGATCTCCGGTGGTGGTTCCGGCCACGAGCCCGCACACGGCGGGTTTGTCGGCAAAGGGATGTTGACGGCAGCAGTGTGTGGCGATCTGTTCGCCTCGCCGAGCGTGGATGCGGTGCTGAATGCCATTGTGGCGGTGACGGGCGACCGTGGCTGCCTGCTGATCGTTAAAAACTACACCGGTGACCGCCTGAATTTTGGTCTGGCGGCAGAAAAGGCGAAACGCTACGGCCTGAAGGTGGAGATGGTCATTGTGGCAGACGATATTGCGCTGCCGGACAACAAACAGCCGCGCGGCATTGCCGGTACGGCGCTGGTTCATAAGATCGCGGGTTATGCCGCAGAGCACGGAAAATCGCTGAGTGAAGTGCGTGATATTGCGCAACAGGCCTGCGATAACCTCTGGAGCCTGGGCGTTGCGATGCAAACGTGTAACCTGCCGGGAAGCGACGAGGAAGAAGGGCGCATTAAGCAAGGTCATGTCGAGCTGGGTCTGGGCATTCATGGTGAGCCGGGGGCTTCCGTCGTGGATACGCAGAACAGTAAAGCGATTATCGACACGCTGGTGACGCCGCTCAAGGCGAAGGCGGGTGACGGGCGCTTCGCAGTGTTGATCAATAACCTGGGGGGCGTATCAGCGCTTGAGATGGCTCTGCTCACCAAAGAGCTGGCCCACTCGGCACTGAAAGATAACCTGGCGTACCTGATTGGCCCGGCACCGCTGGTGAGCGCCCTGGATATGAAGGGCTTTTCGCTGACGCTGCTGAAGCTAAACGATCTGTTCGAAAAAGCCCTTCATGAAGAGGTTGAGACGCTGGGCTGGCAGAAGCCGGTGGCGTTTGCCCCGCTGCGTACCCAGGAGCATAGCGCGATCCATGACCGCGTGGAGTTTACCCCGTCCGCAAATCCGCAGGTGGGCGAATATGTCTCTGTGGTGACAAAGACGTTGATTCAGCTGGAAAACCGTCTGAACGCGCTGGATGCGAAAGTGGGGGATGGTGATACCGGATCCACCTTTGCGCAAGGGGCGCGGGAGATTGCGCAGCGTCTGGAGGAGAATAACCTTCCTCTTAGCGACGTGTCGACATTACTTCTGCTGGTGGGCGAGCGTCTGGCAACGGTGATGGGCGGATCGAGCGGCGTATTAATGTCGATCTTTTTCACGGCAGCCGGACAAAAGCTGCATGACGGACAATCGCTTGCGGATGCATTGCTGAGCGGGCTGGCACAGATGAAGCAGTATGGCGGGGCCGATCTCGGCGATCGCACGCTGATCGATGCGCTACAGCCGGCGCTGGAGACGTTACAGAAAAACGATCTTCAGGCGGCGGCGCAGGCGGCACAGCAGGGCGCAGAGGCAACGGCCAGAATGGGCAAAGCGGGCGCGGGACGTTCGTCGTATGTGAATAAAGAGAATCTGGATGGGGTAATGGATCCGGGAGCGGTCGCGGTGGCAGAGGTGTTTAAGGCCATGGTAGAAGCAAAACGGTAACAACCGTTACCGTTTTTAGTGTTTGCGCCCTCTCCCTGTGGGCTGAGGGATCCCCAGTAATTTTTTTACCGAAAGCGACGAAAGTTGTTTCAGGAAAATGAATGATTTACAGCGACGCCCTGGTCCGGCTGTAAATCGCTGAGGCGTTTCCTGCAGGCCGGGGCGAGGCGCATGGATGCGCCGAGAGGGCGGCTTTACAGGGACGTTACATCCGCCCGTCCCCGATAAGCCGGAAGGAATAAGCCGAGGGCACCGCGAAGG